>JBFGOX010000105.1:0-8085 GCA_041565015.1 Burkholderiaceae bacterium | reverse complement strand
GCCGTAGATGAGGCCGAAGTTGATCGTCTTCGCGTAGCGCCGCTGCTCGGCGCTGACCTCGGCCGGCGCGACCTTGAAGACCTCGGCCGCGGTGGCGCGGTGGATGTCCTCGCCGGCGGCAAAGGCGGCGAGCAAGCCTTCGTCGCCGCTGATGTGCGCCATGATGCGCAGTTCGATCTGCGAATAATCGGCCGAGACGATTCTGCAGCCGGGCGGCGCGATGAAAGCTTCGCGGATGCGCCGGCCCTCGGCGGTGCGGATCGGGATGTTCTGCAGGTTCGGTTCGCTCGAAGCGAGCCTGCCGGTGACCGCGATCGCCTGCCCGTAGCTGGTGTGCACGCGGCCGGTGGCCGGATCGATGCTGGCGGCGAGCTTGTCGCAGTAGGTCGATTTCAGCTTGGCGAGCCCGCGATGCTCGAGCAGCGCCTTGGGCAGCGGATAGTCCTCGGCCAGCTTTTCCAGCACCTCCTCGTCGGTCGACGGCGCGCCGCTGGCGGTCTTCTTCTTCACCGGCAGCCCGAGCTTGCCGAACAGGATCTCGCCGATCTGCTTGGGGCTGCCGAGGTTGAACGGCTGGCCGGCCAGCTCCTGCGCGCGCGCTTCGAGCTCGGCCAGCCTGCGGGCGATCTGGACGCTTTGCGCGGCCAGCTTGTCGCGGTCGACCAGCACGCCGGTGCGCTCCATGTCGAACAGGATCTTCGATACCGGCAGCTCGATCTGCTCGTAGACGTAACGAAGCGCCTCGGAAGCTTCCAGCCGCGGCCACAGCGCCTGGTGCAGCGCCAGCGTGACCTCGGCATCCTCGGCCGCGTATTCGGTCGCGCGGTCGAGCGCGACTTCGTCGAAGCCGATCTGGCTGGCGCCCTTGCCGCAGACGTCCTCGTACCTGATCGTGCTGCGGCCGAGGTGGCGCTCGGCCAGGTCGTCCATGTTGTGGCTGCGATGCGCCTCGAGCACGTAGCTCTGCAGCATCGTGTCGTGGGCGATGCCGGCCAGGCGAATGCCATGGTTGGCGAACACGTGCGCGTCGTACTTCAGGTGCTGCCCGACCTTCTTGTGCTGCTCGCTTTCCAGCCAGGGCTTCAGCGCCTGCAGTGTCGCATCCAGCCGCAGCTGCTCGGGGACGCCGGTGTACCTGTGCGCCAGCGGGACGTAGCAGGCGAGGTTGCCCTGCTCGTCCGGCACCGACAGCGAAATGCCGACCAGCTGCGCGGCCATCGGGTCGAGCGAGGTCGTTTCCGTATCGACGGCGACAAGCGGTGCCGCGTTGATCCTCGTCAGCCACTGTTCGAACTGCGCCGCGACGGTGACCGTCTCGTATCGGGTCGCCGCCGGTGGCGGCGCATCGTCGATGGCCGCCGGCGCCTCCGCAGGCGGTGCGGTCTCGTCGCCGAGATCCTTGAGGAACGTGCGGAATTCCCAGCGCGTGAACAGTTCGCGCAGCCTGCCTGCGTCGACCGGCCGCACGGCGAGCGAATCGAAATGCGGCAGCTGTGACGACAGGTCGCTGTCGGTACGGATCGTGACCAGTTGCTTCGCCGTCGGCAGCCAGTCCAAGGCCGCGCGAAGGTTCTCGCCGACCTTGCCGTCGATCTGCTCGGCGTTGGCGACGATGGCGTCGAGCGAGCCGAACTCGGCCAGCCACTTGGCCGCCGTCTTCGGCCCGACCTTGTTTACTCCGGGAACGTTGTCGACGCTGTCACCGACCAGCGTCAGATAGTCGACGATCTGGTCCGGACGCACGCCAAACTTGGTCATGACGCCTTCGACATCGAGCCGCTCGCCGTTCATCGTGTTGACCAGCGTGACCCGCTCGTTGACCAGCTGGGCAAGGTCCTTGTCGCCGGTGGAAATGACGGTGCGCACGCCCTTGCCTTCGGCTTCGCGCGCCAGACGGCCGATGACGTCGTCGGCCTCTATGCCTTCGATTTCCAGCACTGGCCAGCCCAGCGCCGCGGTGGCTGCATGGATCGGCTCGATCTGCGCCGCCAGGTCCTGCGGCATCGGCGGCCGGTTGGCCTTGTACTGCGGATAGATGTCGTCGCGGAAGGTCTTGCCCTTGGCATCGAACACGCAGGCGCAGTAGTCGTGCGGCACCTGCGCGCGCAGCGTCCGCAGCATGGCGATGAAGCCGCGCAGCGCACCCGTCGGTTCGCCCTCGGCCGTCCGGAGGTCCGGCAAGGCGTGGAAAGCGCGGTATAAGTAACTGGAGCCGTCGACGAGCAGGAGCGTCTTCAAGGAGGTATCCAACAGTGCTTGATCGTCAGAAAAACATTCCCACGCTGCGCACGGTGACGATGCCGGAACGCGCCACGAGCCAGAAGGCGCGCGAATCGTGGCATCTGTGGGGGATTATCTCGGAGTTTGTCGAAGCCACCGAGCGGCTGTCGGAGATCCGGCCGGCGGTGTCGATCTTCGGCAGCTCGCGCCTGAAGGACGATTCACCCGTCTATCAGCAGACCGTCCGCATCGCCCGCAAGCTGTCCGACGCCGGCTTCGCCGTGATCAGCGGTGGCGGACCGGGGGCGATGGAGGCGGCCAATCGTGGCGCCTTCGAGGGCCGTTCGCCTTCGGTCGGGCTGAACATCGAACTGCCGTTCGAACAGCACGGCAACGAATACCAGGACATCGCGCTGCGCTTTCGCCACTTCTTTGCGCGCAAGGTCGCCTTCGTCAAGTACGCGGCGGCCTATGTGGTGATGCCCGGCGGTTTCGGAACCCTCGACGAGTTGTTCGAGGCGCTGACGCTGATCCAGACGCGCAAGGGCCGGCGCATTCCGATCGTGCTGGTCGGCAACGGCTTCTGGGGCGGCCTGCTCGACTGGATGCGTGACACGCTCGCGGCACGCGGCATGATCGACCCCAAGGACGTCGAACTGATGAAGCTGATCGACGACGACGATGCGGTTGTCGACGCGATCTTCGATTTCTATGAGGCGCGCGGCTTCGAGCAGAGCGCCTCGGAACGCGAGCAGTTGCTCTACCTGTAGGGCGCCGGCCGCAGCTTACAATTTGCCCATGATGTCTTCGCCGCCTTTGCTCGCAGTGACCATCGCGGCCGTCTTGCTGGCGCCGCCAGCATTCTCGCAGCCGACCTCCGCGCCGCAACTGCCGCCGGCAGCGTCGCCGGAGATGCTGACGGCGCCGTGGCCCGCACCGGCCGACGCCCGGCAGCGAGAGGCCACGCAGCGCTTCGCCCGCATCGAACAACTGCGGCGAGGCAACCGGGTGGTCGAGATTCGGGTGTCCGACGCCACCGGCGATCATCGCTACACGATGATCAACCGCGAGGGCCGGCCTCCGCTATCCACGCAGGAACTTAGTTCCGGCCTTTCGACGCCGCAGTTCTTCAAGATCGATTTCTAAGCGTGCCAGATGCGGAACAGGCGCCGCTGCGCAGCGTGTTGTCTTTGGCGCCTGGCGCCAGCCTTCCGCCGGCCGGCAGTACCAGCCTCGTCTTGAAATGGCCGTCTTCACCGCGCTGACCGAGCCCGAGGTCGAGCGACTGCTGCAGCAGTATTCGCTCGGACGGCTACGCGCACTGCGAGGCATCGCCTCGGGCATCGAGAACAGCAATTTCTTTCTGACCACCGACGCCGGCGAGTTCGTGCTGACGGTTTTCGAGCGGCTGACCTTCGCGCAGCTGCCGTTCTATCTCGAACTGATGCAGCACCTTGCACGGCGCGAATTGCCGGTGCCGATGCCCTGCGAAACGGTCGCCGGCACGCTGCTGGCGGAGGCGCGCGGCAAGCCGGTGGCGATCGTCGATCGCCTGCCCGGCCGCTGGGTCGAGGCGCCCAGCGCGGCACAGTGCGCGCGCGTCGGCGCGCTGCTGGCGCAGATGCACCTGGCGGCGCAGGACTTTCCGCGTTTCCAGCCCAACCTGCGCGGCATCGGCTGGTGGAAGGACGCCCTGGCGCGCCTCGAACCCAAACTGACCGACGACGCCTTTCAGGAACTGGCCGAGGAAGTGATCTTCCAGGACAGCTTCTTCCGCAGCCCCGCCTTCGAGCAGATGCCGAGCGGACCGATTCACGCCGATCTGTTCCGCGACAACGTGCTGTGGGACGATGACGGCATCGGCGGCGTCATCGACTTCTATTTCGCCGGCTGCTCCCTGTGGCTTTATGACCTGGCGGTGACCGTCAACGACTGGTGCGTCGATGTGGCCAGCGGCAGATTCGACCCGCCGCGGGCGCAGGCGCTGCTCGAGGCCTATCACGCCGTGCGGCCGCTGACCGAGCCGGAGCGGCAGGGCTGGCGCACGGTGCTGCGCGGCGCCGCGCTGCGATTCTGGATTTCGCGGCTGTACGACCTGCATCTGCCGCGCGATGCACACACGCTGACGCCGCACGATCCAACCCGTTTCGAGCTCACGCTGAAGCAGCGCAAGGCCGACAGCGCATTGCCGTGGCCGACATGACGGCAGCGCACCGTCGCGCCGCAACATAAACTCTCGACATGCAGATCAACATGCTGCCGGCGAGCGCCGGCGTGACCTGGCTGCGCGAAGGACTTCGCTTGTTCGGTCGCCAGCCGGTGGGCTTGCCGGCGATGGTCGTCGTCTACCTGATGATGCTGCTGGCGCCGGCATTGCTGCCGATCGTCGGCATCGGAATCTCCGGCGTGCTGGCGCCGTTTGCGTCGGTCGGCCTGCTGACCGCTTGCCGCGACGTCGCCGAAGGCCGTTTGCCGACGCCGCTCGCCTTTGCACAGCCTTTCAGGCAGGAGACCACACGCCAGCAGGTGCTGCGGCTGGGCATCATCAACGCCATCCTGCTGCTCGTCGTCGCCACGCTGGCAGCGGTGCTGGCGCCCGACCCGGCAAGCGGCGAACCGCCGCAGACGCTGCAGGAATTGCCGCTCGAGGCGCTGCTTCTGCAACTGCTGCTCTACCTTCCGGTCATGGCCGTGATGTGGTTTGCGCCGGTTCTGGCCGGCTGGCACGGCATCGCGCCGGGCAAGGCGATGTTCGGCAGCCTGGTCGCCTGCTGGCGCAACCTCGGCGCGCTGCTGATCTTCGGCGTGGCTGCCGGGGCGTTCACGCTCGGTGTCAGCGTCGTCGCGGTGATGGTGCTGACCTCGTTGACCAGCTCGCGCGAACTGCTGTCGATGCTGCTGGCACCGCTCGCGCTGGTGCTGATGACGATCGTGCAGGCGAGCCTCTATCCAATGTATCGATCCGTTTTCGCGAGTTCCTAGCGTTCGGCTTCGCTTCTTGCCTCGCCGAGAGGTTCGCCTTGCGGTTACGCGTCCGACCCGATTCAGGTCGTCGGCAGGTCCAGCTTCGCCACCGCCAGCAGCAATTCCTTGATGCCCTGCGCGCCGAAGTTGATCTTCGCCCTTGCGTCGGTGCCGGAGCCTTCAAGCCGAATGATCACGCCTTCGCCGAAGCGGGCATGGCGAACCGTCTGGCCGATGCGGTAACCGTCGCGCTGCTGGCTGCCGCGCAGCGCGGCCGCTGAAGCAACCGGCTGCACGCCGGCGTCGTGCCACTGGCCAAAGCGCACTCCGGCGCCTTCGCGCAGCCGCGGCGTCAGCCACTTCAGCGCGGCGCCGGGCAACTCGTCGACAAAACGCGATTTGATGCCGTAGCGGGTCTGGCCGTGCAGCATCCGAGTTTGCGCGAAGCTCAGGTAGAGGCGCTGCCGCGCGCGCGTGATCGCCACGTACATCAAGCGTCGTTCCTCCTCCAGGCCGTCGAGTTCCTGCATGCTGTTCTCATGCGGGAAAAGCCCCTCTTCCAGCCCGGTGATGAACACGGCGCTAAACTCCAGACCCTTGGCCGAATGAACGGTCATCAACTGCAGCGCGTCCTGGCCCTCGGCGGCCTGGTTCTCGCCAGCTTCGAGCGACGCGTGCGACAGGAAACCGGCCAGCGGTGACGGCAGCGCGGCCGCGCCATCGGCCTGGGTGGCCACGGAATCCTGCGCAAAGCCTTCTTCGGCGAGGAACGCCGCCGCGGCATTGACGAGTTCTTCCAGGTTCTCGACGCGGTCTTGCCCATCCGTCTCGCTGCGGTAGTGCGCGACGAGGCCGCTGCGGTCGATTACGGCCTCGACGATTTCCGCCAGCGCCTGGTTCGCCGTTTCGAAGCGCAGGCTGTCGATCAGCTTCACGAAAGCGGCCAGGTTGGCACCGCCCTTGCCGGTGACGTGGCCGACGGCCGCATGCAGGTTCGTTCCGGACGTCTTCGCCGCATCCTGCAACTGCTCCAGCGTGCGGGCACCGATCCCGCGCGGGGGGAAGTTGACGACGCGCAAAAATGCCGTGTCGTCGGCCGGGTTCTCGATCAGCCGCAGGTAGGCGAGCGCATGCTTGATCTCGGCCCGTTCGAAGAAACGCAGCCCGCCATAGACGCGGTAGGCGATGCCGGCGTTGAACAGCGCATGCTCGATGACGCGCGACTGCGCGTTCGAGCGGTACAGCACGGCGATCTCGCGCCGCGACAGCCCTTCGGCGACAAGGCTTCGCACTTCGTCGACCAGCCAGGCGGCCTCCAGCCCGTCGGAGCCAGCCTCGAACACACGCACCGGCTCGCCGCTGCCGGCATCGGTCCACAGGTTCTTGCCGAGCCGGCGCGCGTTATGGCGGATCAACGCATTGGCGGCATCGAGGATGTGGCCGTGCGAGCGGTAGTTCTGCTCGAGCCGGATCACGTTCGCCACCCTGAACTCGCGCTCGAAGTCGGCCATGTTGCCGACGTTGGCGCCGCGGAACGCGTAGATCGACTGGTCGTCGTCGCCGACGGCGAAGATCGCGTTGTGGCTGCCGGCGAGCAGCTTCAGCCACTTGTACTGCAACGTGTTGGTATCCTGAAACTCGTCGACGAGGATGTGCGCAAAGCGGCTCTGATAGTGCGCGCGTAGCGGCTCGTTGCGCACCAGCAGCTCATAGCAGCGCAGCAACAGCTCCGGAAAGTCGACCACGCCTTCACGCTGGCACTGCGCGTCGTACATCGCGTACAGCTCGATGAACTTGCGGTTGTAGTCGTCGTTGACCTCGACGCTGCTGGCGCGCAGGCCCGCCTCCTTGGCGTCGTTGATGAACCACTGCAGGTTGCGCGGCGGATACTTCTCGTCGTCGATGTTGTTGTTCTTCAGGAGCCGCTTGATCGCCGACAGCTGATCGGCCGTATCCAGGATCTGGAACGTCTGCGGCAGATTGGCATCGCGGTGATGCGCGCGCAGCAGCCGGTTGCACAAGCCGTGGAAGGTGCCGATCCACATGCCGCGCGTGTTGATGGGCAGCATCGCGCTGATCCGCGCGACCATCTCCTTCGCCGCCTTGTTGGTGAAGGTCACCGCCAGAATGCCCTGCGGGCTCGCCTGCTGAGTCTGGATCAGCCAGGCAATGCGCGTGGTCAGCACGCGCGTCTTGCCGCTGCCGGCACCGGCAAGAATGAGCGCCGGTTGCGCGGGCAATGTCACGGCGGCGAGCTGCTGATCGTTCAGGCCCGCCAGAAGGCGATCGGACACGGAAGTGCAAGTCGGGGAAACAACGTCGGGTCGATTCTAGGCGACCCGACGAACCGCCTCTTTTGGCGATCGTCCTTGCGCTGCCGGCTCAGGCGATCCGCCGCAGCTGTACGGACGATTGCCAGCACTCGCTGATCACGCCGACCCTTCCGAGCGGTAACCGGCGTAACCGCGTGTTTCAACGCTTGCTTTGCGCGCTGCGGTTCCAAGAGGATGCGCAGCACGCTGAGTCAGTCGCAATCGCGGTGCATCGGCCGGAACAAGGGAGAAGCCCATGGCACACGAAAGTCTCGACGAACCCCCGCCGCCGACGGTTGACGGGCAGTCCACACCGGCATCGACGATCGCACTGGCGCCGCTGCTTGCCGCGACGCTGAGCGCCTGCGGTGGCGGCGGCGACAACGGAGCGCCCGCGCCAGCACCGACGCCGACGCCCACACCGGCTCCGCCGCCGCCATCACCGTCGTCGACCGACGCGGTGCGCTTTCTCGCCCAGGCCAGCTTCGGCGCCACCGACGCTGCAGTCAGCGAAGTGGTGCGCAGCGGCTACGGTTCGTGGATCGAAGCGCAGTTCGCGCAGCCGCAGACGCTGCATCGGACCTATCTC
>JBFGOX010000104.1:0-8099 GCA_041565015.1 Burkholderiaceae bacterium | reverse complement strand
TGGCGCCAAGGGATCGACCTGTGCGGCCGGCGCGTCCTCGAGCAGTTCGACTAGCGTCGGGCCCTCGTACCAGGGCAGGCGGGCGCCGCGCTCGACGATCATGTCGCCGTCCAGCGCACTGATCGGGATGAAGTGCAGTTCGAGGTCGAATTCCCGATGCGCCGCCTGCCAGGCGCGGAAACCGGCGGCGATCGACTCGAACACCGTGCGGTCGAAATCGACCAGATCCATCTTGTTGACCGCGACGATCAACTGATGCACGCCGAGCAGCGCGGCGATCGTCGCATGCCGCTTCGTCTGCGCCAGCAACCCGTTGCGCGCGTCGACCAGCAGCACGGCGGCGTCGGCGGTCGATGCGGCCGTGACCATGTTGCGCGTGTACTGCTCATGGCCGGGCGCGTCGGCAATGATGAACTTGCGTCGGCCGGTCGAAAAGTAGCGGTAGGCGACATCGATCGTGATGCCCTGCTCGCGCTCTGCCATCAGGCCATCGGTCGCCAGCGACAGGTCGATTGCCGCCAGCCCGCGCCGCGCGGCATGCTGCTGCAGCGTGGCCACCGTGTCGGCCAGCAGCGCCTTGGTGTCATACAGCAGCCGGCCGATCAGCGTGCTCTTGCCGTCATCGACGCTGCCGCAGGTCAGAAAGCGCAGAACGCCGCGGTCTTCAGTCTGCAGGTCCGGTAGTTTTTCTCTTTTCATCTTGGCAACTGTCCTTGTGTCGGATGCCGGGCCGCCCCGAGCCCGGCCCGCCGTTTCGACTAGAAGTAACCCTCGCGCTTGCGCTGCTCCATCGACGCTTCCGAGGTCTGATCGTCCATGCGCGTGGCGCCGCGTTCGGTCAGCGTCGCCGTGACCGTCTCGGCGATGATCTGCTCGCAGGTCATGGCGCTCGACTCGACTGGGCAGGTGCACGAGATATCGCCGACGGTCCGAAAGCGCACCGACAGGTGCTCGACCGTTTCGCCAGGGCGTGGCGGCGTCAGTCCGGTCACCGGCACCAGCGCGCGAGCGCGACGCACGACCGGCCGGCGATGCGCGAAGTAGATCGACGGTACCTGCAGGTTCTCGCGCGCGATGTACTGCCAGACGTCCAGTTCGGTCCAGTGGTTGATCGGAAAGACGCGCATGTTCTCGCCGCGCGCGACCTGCGCGTTGTAGAGGTTCCACAGTTCCGGCCGCTGATTCTTCGGGTCCCATTGACCCCATTCGTCGCGGAAGCTGAAGACGCGCTCCTTGGCGCGAGCCTTTTCTTCGTCGCGGCGGGCACCGCCGATGCAGGCGTCGAAGCCGAACTCGGCGATCGCGTCAAGCAGGGTGACGCTCTGGTGCTTGTTGCGAGACTCCTGCAGCGAGCGCAGCACGACGCGGCCGTTGCGCATGCTGTCTTCGACGGTACGCACGATCAGCCGCTCGCCGAGTTCGCGCGCGCGGTCGTCGCGAAAGGCAATCACTTCGGGAAAATTGTGGCCGGTATCGATGTTCAGCAGCGGAAACGGGAAGCGCGCCGGCCGGAAGGCCTTCAGCGCCAGATGCAGCAGGACGATCGAGTCCTTGCCACCGGAAAAGAGCAGCGCCGGGTTGGCGGCTTGTCCGGCGACCTCGCGCAGGATGTGGATCGACTCCGATTCGAGCCAATCCAGATGCGACAGACGCTGCCGCACCGGTTCGAATTCAAGCACTGCGCTCACGATGCCCCCTTGGCCCTGCGGGCCCTTCGTGCGCAGGGGGCGCCCCCTCGGAGCGGCCGAGCGGCGCTCGTCATGCGGCCTCCGTCACTCTGATTCCGACGGGCTTGCCAACGTGCAGCCCGCACTCCTTCGTGTCCGCGCTTTCCCACCACCAGCGCCCGGCGCGCAGGTCCTCGTCCGGCCTGATCGCCCGCGTGCAGGGAGAGCAGCCGATGCTCGGGTAGCGGCGGTCGTGCAGTTCGTTGTAGGGCACGTCGTGGGCGCGGATGTAGTCCCAGACATCGTTTTCCGCCCAGTCGTGCAGCGGATTGAACTTCTCGAGACCGCGCGCCTCGTCGTACTCGCGTGCTGCCAGTTGCGTGCGCGTGACCGACTGTGCGGTCCGCAATCCCGTCACCCAGGCCCGCTTGCCCCGCAGCGCGCGCGCCAGCGGTTCCGTCTTGCGCACCGAGCAGCAGGACTTGCGCTTGTCGACCGATTCGTAGAAACCGTTGATGCCGTCCTCGGCCACCAGACGCGCGATCTGCTGGGCCTGCGGGAAGAAAACGGTGACGCAGCTTCCATACTGCTGTTCGACCGACTGCATCAGGCGGTACGTTTCCTCGGGCAGCCGGCCGGTGTCGAGGGTGAAGATCGAGATCGGCAGCCGGTGCCGCCGGATCAGGTCGAGCAGCACCATGTCCTCGGCGCCGAAGCTGGTCGAAAACGCCGCTGGCAGCCGTTGCGCCGCCTCGCCGAGCAAAACCAATGCCGAATCGATTCTCTGCTTCATTCTTTTCCCCCTGCGAGTGCCGCACGACGGCGGAAGTACGGCAACGGCTGATCGACGCTGCCCTGGTAAACGTCGGAAAACGTGCTCAGTGCTGCTGCCGCCGCCGCCGGATCCTGGTCGGCGCGCAGCGCGAACGACGAGAAGCCGACCCGGCGCAGATAGAACAGCTGGTCGACCAGCACGTCGCCGACCGCGCGCAGGTCGCCGCCGACGCCATAGCGGCCGCGCAGCAGCGCGGCGGTCGAATACCCGCGCCCGTCCTTGAAGCTTGGGAAATCGACGGCGATCAGCGTTAGCGCATCGAAGTGGCCGGCCAGCTGCGCGGGTTCATCGCCGGGCGCCAGCCAGACTGCCGAGCCGGCACGCCGGCCTTCGGCGACGTCGAGGAACGCAGGCAGTGACGGAACGTCTCCGGGTCCAGCGGCTGGCCGCTCCCCGGCGCGCAGGACGCGCCTGACATCGCCGACCAGGCGGCCGTCGGCGTCGATCGTTCGTGCGCCGCTCATGCAGCCTCCGCCAGGGGGCTTTCGCGGCGTGCCGATGCGGCACCGTACACGTGCCGCCTGAACGGCTCGACGCCGAGCCGCGCGACAACGTCGATGAAGCACTCGCCGTCCTCGCGCTCGCCGACGAACACCTCGATCAATCGCTCGATGACATCGGGCACCTCGTCGGCAGCGAAGGAGCGCCCGATGATCCGGCCGATGCCGACCCGCCCGCGGCCGGCAGCCGAGCCGTCGCCACCGCCGACGGACACCTGGTAGAACTCGGTGCCGTCCTTGTCCACGCCGAGGATGCCGATGTGCCCGACATGATGGTGGCCGCAGGAATTCATGCAGCCGGAGATGTTCAGGTCTAGCTCGCCGAGGTCGTGCAGGTAGTCGAGATCGTCGAAGCGCTGCTGGATGGCCTGCGCGATCGGAATCGACTTGGCGTTCGCGAGCGAGCAGAAATCGCCGCCGGGGCAGCAGACGATGTCGGTGAGCAGGCCGATGTTGGGCGTGGCCAGCCCGGCCGTGCGAATTTCGTGCCACAGCGCGTGCAACTGCTCGGCGCGAACGTCGGGCAGGACGAGGTTCTGCTCGTGCGTGACGCGGATCTCGCCGAAGCCGTAGCGCTCGGACCAGTCGGCCACGCGGTCCATCTGCTCGGCGGTGGCGTCGCCCGGCGCGCCACCGGTTGCCTTCAGCGACAGCACGACCGCGCGATAGCCGCCGATGCGGTGCGTGCGCACATTGCGCTCGAGCCAGCGCGAAAATGCCCTGTCGCCGCGCGCGTCGATCGAATCGGGCAGTCCGTCCGCGTACGGCGGCGGCACGAAGTGCGCGGCGACGCGTTCGTATTCTTCCTGCGGCACCGAGCCCGGGCCACCGGCCAGGTGCGCGTACTCGTTCTCAACCTGGCGGGCGAACTCGGTTGCGCCGAGCGCGCGCACAAGGATCTTGATCCGCGCCTTGTGGATGTTGTCGCGGCGACCGTAGCGGTTGTAGACGCGCAGTATCGCTTCGCAGTAGTTCAGGTACTCCGGCCAGCGCAGGAACTCACGGATGACGGTGCCGACCACCGGCGTGCGCCCCATGCCGCCGCCGGCGAGTACGCGGAATCCCACCGCGCCGTCGGCGGAGCGAAGCGCATGAAGCCCGATGTCGTGAAACGCGGCGGCCGTGCGGTCCTCGCGGCTGCCGGTAATGGCGATCTTGAACTTGCGCGGCAGATAGGCGAATTCCGGGTGAAACGTACTCCACTGACGGAGGATCTCGGCAAACGGCCGCGGGTCGACCAGCTCGTCGTCAGCAATGCCGGCGAACTCGTCGCTGCTGATGTTGCGCACGCAGTTGCCCGAACTCTGGATTGCGTGCATCTCGACACTGCCCAGCGCATCGAGGATGTCGGCAGTCTCCTCGATCCTGACCCAGTTGAACTGGATGTTCTGCCGCGTGGTGAAATGGCCGAAGCCGCGGTCATGGCGGCGCGCGATCTGCGCCAGCATGCGCATCTGCGCGGCCGACAGCAGGCCGTACGGGATCGCGATGCGCAGCATCGGCGCGTGGCGCTCGACGTAAAGGCCATTCTGCAGCCGAAGCGGGCGGAACTCGTCCTCGCCAAGCTGGCCCGCGAGATAGCGGCTTAGCTGGTCGCGATACTGCGCTGCACGCTCGCGCACCAGCTGCTGATCGATCGGTTCGTATCGGTACATCGTGACCTCAGTTCAGTAGCAACTTTGCGCCGATGCCGACCAGCATCGTGGCCAGCGCGGTGCGCAAGACCCGCTCGGGCAGCCGATGCGCCACCATCGCGCCGAGATGGACTGCCGGCAGCGAGCCGATCAGAAGCACGCCGAGCAGTGTCCAGTCGACATTGCCCATTGCGGCATGGCCGAATCCCGCCACGGCGGCGATCGGCACCGCATGGGCGATGTCGGCCCCGACGATGCGCTGCGCCGGAAGCAACGGATAAAGGAAGAACAGTGCCACCACGCCGATGACGCCGGCGCCGACCGATGTCAGCGTGACGAGCGCGCCGATCGCCGCGCCGGTCGCGAGCGTGCCCAGTGGCCGTACCGATCGCTCGCGGTTCGCCGGCGGATAACCGACGACCGTGGCGGCGGCCAGCGCCATGCCTTCCGCGTTCTTTGCCGCGTACCTGACGCCGAGCGTCTGGATCTGCGCCTTCAGCACCAGCGCCGTCGCCGTGATGAGCAGTGCGACGCCGAGCGCTCGCTTGACGATCGATGAAAAGACTTCCGCGTCCGGCTGCAGGTTGTGGATCACCGACAGCGTCAGCAGCGCTGCCGGCAGGCTGCCGGCAATCAGCCAGGCGGTGATCGTCCATGGCACGCTGCCGCGCCGTGCGTGCGCCCACGCGCCCCCCGACTTGGTGATCGCTGCGAACAGCAGGTCGGTACCCACGGCAACCTGCGCGGGGATACCGAAGCCAAGCGTCAACAGCGGCGTCATCAACGAGCCACCGCCGACACCGGTCGCGCCGACAATGAAGCCGACCAGCGCCCCGCCAAGAATGAAATACAGATCCACTTGCACTCCTCAGGCAATGAGCGCGCAGGTTAGTGGCGATGCCGCGGGCACAGAACGAAGCATTCGTAATGCCGGCATGCCGATCAGTAATTGCAGCGGCCGCTGCGAACAGAACCTCTGCTTCTAAGTTCATGGCGAAGTTGTCCGTCGCTCGCCGAACTGCTTGTCGAGAATCGACGTACCGCCTGACGAGAAGGCCGATGTACGACATTGCCGACCTGAAGTCCGTCGCCGCGGATGACGACGTGATCGCGCCTGCCGCGCTGTTCGACCGTGCCGGCGGGCGGCGCGAGCAACTCGAACTGCCGTATGCGGGCGCGGTGACGCCGCCCGAAGCATGGCAACTGCTGCGGCAGGGCGCCGCGCAGCTGATCGATGTGCGCACGACGCCGGAGTTCACCTTCGTCGGTCGTGTACCCGGCTCGGTCAATATCGAATGGCACGGGCGCGACCTGGCGCCGCGAGCGGTCTTCGTTCGACAACTGCGCGCCGCCGTTACCGCGGAAACCGCGGTGCTGCTGATCTGTCGCAGCGGCGTTCGCTCGCATGCCGCCGCGGTCGCCGCGACGGCGGCGGGTTACACGCGGGTCTACAACGTGCTCGAAGGCTTCGAGGGCCAGATCGATGACGCTCGCCAGCGTGGCAGGATCAACGGCTGGCGCTGGCACGCGCTGCCCTGGGAGCAGGATTGAGCCGCGTGTTGCGGGAGCGTCTTCGCTCGGCGGTGCCGGATCCGGCTGGCCGATAGCGCGGTTTCCGGTGCAAACTGGCGGTGAGCGCGGCGGCCGGCCGGCTGCTGTCCGATCTCTTCCGCCAGGAGACGCGCAATGTCAGACCATGTCTACAAGATCCTCGAACTGACCGGGACATCGACGACCGGCACTGACGATGCGATCAGGAATGCGATCACCAGGGCCAGCAAGACGGTGCACAACCTGCGCTGGTTCGAGGTGATCGAGGTGCGCGGCGGCATCGATGCCGGCGCGGTCAACAGCTGGCAGGTGACGATCAAGGTCGGCTTCACGCTCGACGGCTGAGCGCGGTGGCCACGTTCGCCGGCCTGGCCGGGTGATCGCGTTCATGCCTCGTGCAATCGGCCGGCCAGCCTGCGGTCGGACGCTGATCGCCGGCGCCGGCAACCTGGCAACCGCTGCCGTGGCTTTCCTTCCTTCGCGGCGGCGGCCGAAGCTTCAACGGGCGCCGGCGCTTGGCGATGCACTTCTTACTGTCCCGATTCGGCAGACCAGACGCCGAGCAGCCGATTCGCGCTTCCTGGAGCCTTCATGAACGAAAACGGACTGGTCGCCGCCTACCGGCTTGACGGTCGAGGTGGCGGCGAGCAACTGGACTGGGAGCAGTTGAAGCGATGGCAGCCCGGCGAGGGCGTCCTGTGGGTGCACCTGAACCGCAAGTTCGACGATGCCCAGCGCTGGCTTCGCGAGGCGAGCGGCCTTGACGAGCTGATCGTCGAGGCCCTGCTGGCCGACGAGACGCGGCCGCGCTGCGTGCCGATGGGCAACGGCGTGATGCTTTTCCTGCGCGGCGTCAACCTGAACCCTGGCGCCGAGCCCGAGGACATGGTCTCGATCCGCCTGTGGGTCGAGGCCACGCGGATCGTCAGCGTGCGGCTGCGGCGCCTGCTGTCGGTCAACGACCTGCGGGCGGAGATCGACCGCGGCCGGGGCCCATGCACAACCGGCGAATTCGTCGTTGAACTCGCCGGGCGGCTGATCGCGCGCATGGCCGACGTGGTGATGGAGATTGACGACAAGGTCGATGACATCCAGCACCGGATCCTGGTTGCCGAGAGCCGGCAGCTGCGGATCGAACTGTCCGAACTGCGACGCGAGATCATCGGGCTGCGGCGTTACCTGGCTCCGCAGCGCGATGCGCTGGCGCGGCTGGCACAGGTCAGGAACGACTGGCTGCAGGAGGCTTACAGCCATCGGCTGCGCGAGGAGGCCGACCGCGTCACCCGCTACGTGGAGGACCTCGACGCCGCGCGCGAGCGCGCTGCCGTCACGCAGGAAGAGCTGAGCAGCCGGCTGTCCGAGCAGATGAATTCGCGCATGTACGTGCTGTCGATCGTGGCCGGACTTTTCCTGCCGCTGGGTTTCCTGACCGGGCTGCTCGGCATCAACGTCGGCGGCATCCCGATGGCCGAGAGCCCGCTCGGTTTCATCAGCGTGGTGGTCGTGCTGGTCGGCATCATCGCGGCGCAGATCCTGATCTTCCGCTGGCGCCGGTGGCTGTGACGTTGCGCCGTCGAACACGCGCAGTGCCGTCGATCTGCTGATGCCGGCGGCTGCGCTCGCCGCGCTCGAACGGCTGCGGGACGCGCGCGGTCCGGCGGATCGCGCGCGCAAGCTGGCCTGGCTGCGAGAACTGGCGCGCAGGCGGCTGCGCACCGCGCAGCAGGTCCGGCGACTGCATGAGCTGCTGTGCTTTCTGCGCGCCTACCCGGACAGCGCCGAAATGCTCGCGCTCGTCGAGCGGATGCTGGGGCGCTTCGACCGCCGCGCCGACCTGCGCGCGCATCGTGACGCACTGGCGCACAGCGGCATCGCCGGCACGACTTTGTGGTTTCCGTTTTTCTGGCCGACT
>JBFGOX010000103.1:0-8135 GCA_041565015.1 Burkholderiaceae bacterium | reverse complement strand
TCAGGCTGCGCGCGGCTTGCGCCTGGCCGCGAACGTCTTGCGGAACTTCTCGACCTTCGGCGCCACCACCGCCATGCAGTAACCCTGTGCCGGGTTGTGGCGGAAGTATTCCTGGTGATAGGTCTCGGCGCGCCAGTAGTCGGTCGCCGGCACCAGCTGCGTGACGATCTCGGCGTCGTAACTGTCCTGCGCCTCGCGGATGACCTCCTCGGCGACCGTCTTCTGCGCATCGGAGTGGTAGAAGATCGCCGAGCGATATTGATCGCCGACATCGCTGCCCTGCCGGTTCAGCGTGGTCGGATCGTGGATCGCGAAGAAGACTTCGAGCAGTTCCCGGTAACTGAGCACGCGCGGGTCGAATTCGATTCGCACCACCTCGGCATGACCGGTCGTGCCTTCGCAGACCTGGCGGTAAGTCGGATCGGCCACGTGGCCGCCGCTGTAGCCCGACTCGACGTCGACCACGCCCTGCAGTTCCTCGAACACCGCCTCCAGGCACCAGAAGCAACCGCCACCCAGCGTGGCGAATTCATGGCCCGGCATCGGTTCTTTCGACAGGGGGTTCTTGATCGACATCGTTGCTCCTCTTTTCGCGCTCAAGGCGCTTTGTCGTCCGCAGACGCCGCAGCTTACCGGCCGATGACTGCCGGCCTGTCCGGCAGCTCATTAGGGTTGCGGCCGTCGCCGGCCAGCGGGAAATGCAGCGTCATCAGCGCGCCGACGCGCCGCACCGCTTCGATCACGCCGGCTTCGAAATGGCCCTGGCGAAACTGCTCGCGCATCGCCGCCGCGATCGCTTCCCACTCGCCCGGCGTGACGTGCCGGGCGATGCCGCGGTCGGCAACGATCTCGATGCGGTGGTCGGCCAGTTCGACGTAGATCAGCGCACCGTTGTTCTGCTCGGTGTCCCACACGCGCATCTTGGCGAAGATCATCTCGGCGCGCTCGCGCACCGGCGCATCGCGCCTGAGATAGCTGAAAGGCAGCGACGCCTCGACGGCAAACCGGATCTCGCCGCCGTGCGTCGTCTCCGTGTCGGCGATCGCCTGCGCGATGCGCTCGAGCGAGGCTTGCGGAAAGGCGCGGTCAACCGCACGCGGCGAGCGCACGACGTGTTTCAGCCAGCGCAGCAGCGGCATTTCACCAGCTCCCGCCGGCGCCGCCGCCGCCAAAATTGCCCCCGCCGCCCGAGGACCAGCCGCCGCCACCGAATCCGCCGCCACCCGACCAGCCGCCCCCGCGCCAGCCGCCGGGCACAACGATGCCGCCGCGACGTCCGCGCAGCACGCGCCCGCCGAGCGTCGCCCCGCCAGCCAACGTGAAGAACAGCACGGCGACCGCGGCCACCGCGCCGAGCGCCAGCGACGACAGCAGGAATCCGGTCACTGCGCCGGCGCCGCCGCTTGCCAGCAGCGCGCCGCCGAAACCCAAGAGCTTGCGCAGAACCACCGCCGCCAGAACGCCGACCATCACCAATGGCACCAGCAGCCCGATCACGCCTTCGGCCGCATCGACGTCCTGCTGCGGCACGCCGACCGGCGCGGGGAAGCCCTCGCCCTCAATCAGCTTGAACAGACGATCGAGTCCCGCCGATAGCCCGCCGGCGAAATCGCCGTCCTTGAAGCGCGGCGCAATGTCTTCGCGGATCACGCGTTTGGCCGCGAGGTCGGGGATCGCACCTTCCAGAGCCTTGGCGGTGGCGATCCACACGCGACGGTCGTCCCTGGCCACCACGATCAGCAGTCCGTCGCCGACGCCGGCGCGGCCGATCTTCCACGCATCGCCGACGCGCTGGGCAAAATCGGCGATCGGCTCGGGCTGAGTCGAGCCGACCATCACGATTGCGACCTGGCTGCCGTGCGCAGTCTCGAAGGCGCCGAGCCTGGCTTCAAGCATCTGCCGCTGGCCGCTGCTCAGCGTGCCGGTCGTATCGGTCACCCGCGCCAGCGTGGGCACGGCAAGCGTGCCGTCGGGCAGCCGCTGCTCGGCGGCCAGCGCCAATGCCGACAGCAGCAGCGCGGCCGCGAACAGCAAAGGCCGGATGCAGGCAATCATCGAAAAACGGCTACCGCAGTGCTGCGCGGCCTGCGGCTATTTCGTCTGCCGGCCGAAATCGACCTTGGGTGCCGTCTTCAGCGCCGCTTCGTTCTCGACCGCGAACTGCGCCTTTTCCCCGTAACCGAACACCAGCGCCGTCAGGTTGACCGGAAACTGGCGCACCAGCACGTTGTAGGCCTGCGTGGCCTGGATGAAGCGGTTACGCGCCACCGTGATGCGGTTTTCGGTGCCTTCGAGTTGCGTGCGCAGATCCTGGAAACCCTGGTTGGTCTTCAGGTTCGGATAATTCTCGACCACCGCCAGCAGCCGCGACAGCGCCGAGGACAGTTCGCCCTGCGCCTGCTGGAAGCGGGCCAGCGCCGCCGGATCGTTGACCAATTCCGGCGTGGCCTGGATCGACGTCGCTTTCGATCGCGCCTCGATCACCCGCGTCAGCGTCTGGCGTTCGAAGTCCGCTTCGCCCTTGACCGTCTCGACGATGTTCGGGATCAGGTCGGCGCGCCGCTGGTACTGGCTCAGCACTTCGGCCCAGGCGGCCTTGACCGCCTCGTCCTTGCTCTGGATCTCGTTGTAGCCGCAGCCGGCGAGCACGGTGGCGGCCAGCAGCGCGAACAGCGATCGAACGGAAACCATTTGTTCTTCTCCTGATCGACAAACGCAGGTCGAAAGTGGGGCGCTTGCCGCGCAACATCAAGGCCGCGGCGTCTCGTCGTTCACGCCCGTGGGCGGTCGCAACGGTCGCGCAACGCTTCGCTGTACTGCTGCCAGGCGGCCTGCGCGGTTGCGCCGCGTCCGGAAAGTTCGAGCTGGATCAGCAGCGCGCGCAGCCGGCGGCTGCGGCCATCTTGATCGTCCCGACCGAGGTCACCGCGCGCCAGGGCGCCGAGCAGCTGATAAACCTCCGACACCTGCGACAGCTCGGGCGGCACATAGCCGGCGTTGCGCAGCAGCCGATAGGCAACGCGCAGTTCCTCGGGCACCAGCGAATCGTCGTCGAGATCGAGCGGTGCACCCGCGCCCGGCAGGTTGTCAAACTCGCCGCGCGCCATCGCCGCCTGGATGCGTCGCTCGACCAGCGCATCGAGGCCGAAGCTCCGGGTCACGTCCATGCCCCCGGATGCTACCCGCACCGGTCCGTACAATTCAGGGCGTGCAGGCCAAAACCGATCCAACCGCCGAACTGCGCAGGGCGCTCGGCCAGTTTGCCACCGGCGTGACCGTGGTCACGACGCGCGCTGCCGACGGCTCGCCGGCCGGGCTCACGGTCAACTCGTTCGCGTCGGTGTCGCTCGATCCGCCGCTCGTGCTCTGGTGCCTGGGGCTCGATGCGGCCAGTTTCGACACCTTCCGCGTCTCCGAGCAGCAGATGATCAACGTGCTGGCCGCAGACCAGCTCGATGTCGCCAAGCGGTTTGCCACGCGCGGCACGGACAAGTTCGCGGGCCTGAACTGGAGCGCGACCGACACCGGCCTGCCGCGGCTGGACGGCTGCATCGCCTGGTTCGAGTGCGGCATCAGGAGCCGCCACCAGGAAGGTGATCACGTGATCCTCGTCGGCCGCATCGAGTCGTTCGAGACCATCCACGGCAAGCCGCTGATCTTCCACAACAGCCGCTACGTCGCCGAACTCACCGAAACGCCGTTGCCGCGCAGCCTGCGATCGCGGCTCGGCTGATCGGCGAGGCCGCGCCCGGGCGGCGCGACTGCGTGCGGGCGCGATCGCGGCCTTTGCCTGCTCTGCGTGGGAAGCGTCAGGTTTTCGTCGGCGCACGGCCGGCCAACTGGATGCCGCCGATGATCAGCACCAGCGCTGCAAGATGGTAGATGCGCGGCGCCTCACCGAGCAGCAGCACTGACAGCACCGCCGCGAACACGGGCGTGAGGTTGGCGAAATACACGGGCACCACCGCGCCGACGCGCGCCACGCCGCGGTCCCAACAGTAGTAGGCGACGATCGACGGCAGGATCGCGACATACGCCAGAGCCGCCCAGGTCGTGCCCGACCAGACGATGCGCGTCGAAGTCACCGCCGCCTCGAAGGCCGCGAACGGCGCGATGGCCAGCACGCCAAAAGTCATTTGCAGCACGAGAAACGGCGCGAACGGCAGATTCGGCCGGCGTTTGCGCAGCAGCCAGGTGTAGGTCGCCCACGTCAGGTTGGCGGCGAGCATGATCAGATCGCCGGACACGAACGCCACGGCAGTGAGATTGGCCAGGTCACCGCGCAGCAGCACCCACAGCACGCCGGCCAGCGATACCGCCGCGCCCAGCCATTGCGCCATCCGGGCCCGCTCGGCGAAGACGAGCGCGCCCATCACCAGCACGAAGACCGGCGTGCTGGCAGCGATCAGCGTGACGTTGACCGGCGTCGAGGTCTGCAACGCCAGGTACTGGAACGTGTTGTAGCCGCCGACGCCGATCACGCCGATCAGCGCCACCGAGCGCCACTGCGCGCGCAGCGCCTGCCGGTGCGTGCGCACGGCCGACCAGGCAAACGGCAGGAAGATCGCCAGCGCGATGGCCCAGCGCAGAAAGCTGAGCGCCAGCGGCGGCACGGTGCCGACGAGCAGGCGCGCGGTGACCGCGTTGCCGGCCCAGAAGATCGGCGGCAGCGTCAGCAGGATCGCAGTTTGCGCATCGATTTTCATCTGCGTAGCCGAGGCCGCCGCTGCTGGTGACGGCGAAGAATACCCGCGCCTAGAATCACGCCGCATGAAGCGGCTGTGGGACATCTCGCCGACCGTCGCGCCGGGCTTTCCGGTCTTTCCCGGCGACACGCCTTTCTCTTTCCGCTGGACCTGGACGATCGGACCGGACTGCCCGGTCAACGTGTCGGAAGTGACGTTGTCGCCGCATACCGGCAGCCACACCGACGCGCCGCTGCACTACGACACGACCGGCGCCTCCATCGCCGAGGTGCCGCTCGACACCTATCTTGGACCCTGCCGCGTGATCGAGGCGATCGGTGCCGGCCCGCTCGTGACGACCGGGCGGCTCGCGCCACACCTTCACGGTGCGCCGCCGCGCGTATTGCTGCGCACGTATCAGCACACGCCGCAAGCATGGGATCCCCACTTCAGCGCGATCGCGCCGGAAGCGATCGACCTGCTGCACGAGCACGGCGTACGATTGATCGGCATCGATACGCCGTCACTCGATCCGGCGACGAGCAAGACGCTTGAAAGCCACATGCGCGTGCGTGCGCATCGCATGGCGATACTCGAGAGCATCGTGCTGGTCGACGTGCCGGCCGGTGACTATGAACTGATCGCGTTGCCGCTGAAGTGGCGCGGACTCGATGCCAGCCCGGTGCGGGCGGTGCTGCGGGAGTTGTGACAAGGGGGTACCGATGAGTTCGTGGTCGCCGACAGGGCATTCGTGTCCCGGGCCGGCATTGCCGCCTGTCTAGCGGCAGTCGTCGGGACATCGCATGCCGATCACGCGCGATCACTGCCTGGGCCTGGACCAGCTCGATCCGCTGGCCGAGCAGCGGCGTGCCTTCGCACTGCCCGACGGCGTCGTCTACCTGGACGGAAATTCGCTCGGCGCGTTGCCGTCGAAGACGATGGCCCGCCTGCGCGAGGTCATCGAAGGCGAGTGGGGCGGCGGCCTGATCGATTCCTGGAATTCGGCCGGCTGGATCGAAGCGCCACGCCGTGTCGGCGCGAAGATCGCACGGCTGATCGGCGCCGACGAGAATGAGGTCATCTGCACCGATTCGACGTCGATCAACCTGTACAAGGCGCTGGGTGCTGCACTGCGCATGCAGCACGCGCGACCGCGTGCCGGACAGAACCACCGGCACGTGATCCTTTCCGAGCGCGGTAACTTCCCGACCGACCTCTACGTCGCGCAGGCCATCGCCGATGCCTTCGGCAGCGACTACCAACTGGTGACGGTCGCCGCCGACGAGCTTGCCTATCACATCGATGAAAGCACCGCGGTGCTGCTGCTGACGCATGTGAACTACCGAAACGGCCGCATGCACGATCTGGCCAGCCTGACGCGGCGGGCGCACTTCGCAGGCGCACTGACCGTATGGGACCTGGCGCATTCGGCGGGGGCGGTGCCGGTCGACCTGAATGCCGCCGACGCGGATTTCGCCGTCGGCTGCGGATACAAGTACCTGAACGGGGGGCCCGGCGCGCCGGCGTTCGTCTTCGTCGCGCAACGACACCTCCGAGCGATGGGCAACGATCGATTCGCGCAGCCGCTGGCCGGCTGGTTCGGCCATCGCGCGCCGTTCGACTTCGCCGCCGACTTCGAGCCGGCGCGGTCGATCGACCGCTTCGCCGTCGGCACGCCGTCGATCATCGCCTTGGCTGCGCTCGAATGCGGTGTCGATACGGTGCTGGCCGCCGGCATCGACGACCTGCGCGCCAAGAGCCTGCAGCAGACGCAGCTGTTCATCGATCTGGTCGACGCGTGCGGCGACGGCCTCGGTCTCGAGCTGATCACGCCGCGCGATGGCGCAAGCCGGGGAAGCCAGGTCTCGTTCGCGCACGAACATGCCTGGCCGGTGATGCAGGCCCTGATAGACCGGGGGGTCGTCGGCGACTATCGGAAGGAAAAGGACGGCGAGGCGGGCTTGCTGCGCTTCGGATTCGCGCCGCTGTACGTGCGCTTCGTCGACGTCTGGGATGCCGTCGAGCAGCTGCGCGACGTGCTGGCCACGTCGGCCTGGGACCAGCCACGGTTCCAAGCCTCCAGGACGGTCACGTGAGTCGATGAAGAGCGCGGCGTCATGAGCGGCGACGCCGGGCGTGCGGACGCGGATCCGGCCGCGGTCACCTACGCCGAATACCTGCAGCTCGACGCAATCCTGGGCGCGCAACGGCCGCGGTCAGGCGACCCGAACGAATGGCTGTTCATCATCCAGCACCAGACCAGCGAACTGTGGATGAAGCTGGCGCTGATCGAACTGGCCGGCGCCCGCGAAGCGGTCTGCAGGGACCGTCTGCCGCCCGCGTTCAAGATGCTGGCGCGCGTCTCGCGGATCCTGGAACAGCTCGTGCATGCCTGGGACGTCCTGTCGACGATGACGCCGAGCGAGTACAGCGCGATCCGCCCGCACCTCGGAACCAGTTCGGGCTTTCAGTCGTGGCAGTACCGCGCGATCGAGTTTCTACTCGGCAACAGGAACCCGGACCTGCTCAAGGTGCACGCCGATCGCGCCGATATCCTTGCTGAGCTGGAAAGCGCGCTGGCCGCACCGTCACTGTACGACGAAGCGATCGCGCTGCTCGCACGACGCGGCTTCGCGATCGACGCCGAGGTCACGGCGCGTGATCGGCGCCAGCCGCACGCGCACGCGGATTGCGTCGCGCGTGCCTGGCTCGAGGTTTACAGGGATCCGGAGCGTCACTGGGGCCTTTACGAACTTGCCGAGGAATTGATTGATCTCGAGGACGCGTTTCGTCAGTGGCGGTTCCGGCACGTCACGACGATCGAGCGCATCATCGGCTCGAAGCGCGGAACCGGCGGCACGAGCGGCGTGACGTATCTGCGGCGCATGCTGGACGTGGTGCTTTTCCCGGAGTTGTGGACGCTGCGCACCGAGTTGTAGTGGAGAGGAAGATGACCTTCATCAAGCCGTACATGATTCGCCTCAGTCACTGCGACGCGACCGGGCAGGTCTTCTATCCGAACTACTTCCACATCTTCAACGCGCTGGTCGAAGACTGGTTCTACGAGGCGCTTGAAGTACCGTTCGATGCATTCTTGATGGAGCGCGGCCTGAGCCTGCCCACCGTCAAGCTCGAGAGCACGTTCACGGAACCGAGCCGCATGGGCGAACAGGTCGACTTCTGGCTGACGGTCACGCATCTGGGCCGCTCGTCGATCCGCTTCTCGATGGGCGTGGGCAAGGACGGGGTCGACCGCGTCCGCACGCACCGCGTAGCCGTGTGCGTCAGCCAGAAGACGAGCAAGGCGGTGCCGATCCCGCAGGACGTGCGCGAAAAGATTCAGGCGTTCATGCTCGGCTGAGCACCGGAGCCTGCGCCCGCCGGCGCTCAGGCCGGCGGCGGCACCGTCGCCTTGAACGAGTCGCGGTTTTCGAGGCGACGCGCGAGCCG
>JBFGOX010000102.1:0-8152 GCA_041565015.1 Burkholderiaceae bacterium | reverse complement strand
GCTGACGGCAGCCAGCGACGCGTTGACGTTGGCCGCGAAGTCGACATCGATGACCCGATCGACCCCATCGCCATCGGTTGCCTGCTGCACACGCGCCGGCACATCCTCGCGGCGATAGTCGATGACGAGGTCGGCGCCCGCCTGCCGCGCCAGCGCCGCCTTGTCGGCGCTGCTGACCGTCGCGATGACCTGCCGCGCGCCGGCGAGCTTTGCGATCTGCACCGCGTAGTGCCCGACCGCACCGGCGCCGCCGGTCACCAGGACGCGGCGCCCTTCGACGCCGCCATCCATGCGCACCGCGTGCAACGCAGTCAGTGCCGGGATGCCGAGGCAGGCGCCGACGTCGAACGGAACGGTTTCGGCGAGCGCAACCGCCTGCTCCGCCGGCAGCACGATGAATTGCGCTGCCGTGCCGAACGCACGTTTCCAGGCGCCATTCCACGTCCATACGCGCTCGCCGAGGCGCGCCGTGGGCACGCCGCTGCCGACCTTGTCGATGACGCCGGCGCCGTCGCTGTGCGGCACGATGCGCGCAAAAGGCAGCGTCGTCGAACGCAGCCCCGCCCGCGACTTCACGTCGGATGGGTTGACGCCGGACGATGACAGGCGCACGCGCACTTCGCCGGGGCCCGGGTCCGGCGTGGCAATGTCCTCCACGCGCAGCACTTCGCGCGCGGGGCCGGTGCGTTCGTAGAAGGCGGCTCGCATGGCAGATTCCCTCCGGCCGACCGATGGCCGACGATGGGACCCGACGATACGCGGCCCGCGTGGGGCGCGCGAGGGCGATGTTCCTTCCGGACTGCCCACGCCCGCTGAAACAGGAGCGCGGCGCCCCGGTTCGTTTCGGCCGGCGGCTCCGTCACGCGCGGCGGCGATTCCTGCGCCGCGCGGTGCACGATTGACGCTATCTGTTGCCGTGGCCCTTGCCGGGACCGCGATGCTTGTTCTTGTAACGCACGTGTTCGTCGTACCAGTCGTCACGCACGAAATACACGGGCACACCGCAGGCGTTGTACTGCCGGCAATGCTTCGACCATTTCTTGCGGTGTCCGGGCGGCACCCACATGTAGACGGGCTGCGGCGCGACCGCCACCGGCGCGGGCGCGATGATCACGGGCTGTGGCACGACGACCGCCGGCTGCGGGAATCGACCGATGTCCACGCGCCCGTAAACGCCGGGCTGGCTGATTTCGACCGTCACGCCTACGTTGGCCGCATGCGCCGCAGGCAGCAGCAGTGCGGTGAGTGCCAATGCAGCAATTCGTTTCATCTCTCGTCCTTCCAATCGACTTCACGACACCTCAACGCTACCGCGCACGGCTGGGCGGACAAGCTTACGAACGGACTACCACAATCACCCTCGTCGGGCCGTGACAGGGCGTTTGATCTAGTGCGGTCAATGGGTCGGTCAGGCGTTAGGCTTGGGGTCGTACGCTGAGCTTGCCGAGCCCGCCGTGCAGCAGCGGGTCGACCGGCCATCGATGAAATCGGCCCGATTGCCTCGGCCGGCTGAAAGATCGACGGCACTCAATCCGACTGAGCGGACGTCGATATCCAATGAGCGGGAGGCGTCTGCGCGATCCAGCGCTCCGATGCCGCCCGCCGCAGGAGGTGCACGATGCCGCGCGACATGCCGCTTTTCGCTGACACCGCCACGGCACGCGCGCTGCCGTCCGAGCTGATGTTGCCGGTGCAATCGCCGGCCATCGTCTGGGCGCGAGCGCGCCGGGCTTTTGCCAGCGAACGGATCGAGCAGTTGCCGCTGCGCGCGCGCCTGCTCGACATCCTCGAGCACCTCGACCGCGGGCACCTGCTGGCGTTGATGGGGACGACCGCGCCGTCGGTCTGGCTCGACGGCAATCCCGACGTCGCGCTGCTGGCCGGCGTGCTGTTCACGTACGGCTACGTCGACATCGCCGGACAGCACCGGGAAAATCCGGCGGTCGTCTATTTCAGGCTGTCGGGCACCGGCCTGCGCAAGCTGCGCGAGGGCCGCGCCTGGTGGAACACGCTGTCGCTGTGGCAGCGGCTACGGGTGCGCCTGCTCGGCTGACCGCCAATGCCCGACGACGACACATCGCGCGGCCTGGCGCAAGCGACCGAGGCCTGGCTCGACATCGTGCTGATGGCCACCGCGATCGCGCTGGCTCCCTGCGAGTGGGGCGCGCGGCTGGTGATCGTCTGGTCGCGAACAGCCGGTGACCGCTCATGACAGCCGGCCGGATTCAACGCGCAATTACTCGTTGATTTCCGCCGGCGCGCCGCCTTGCCGTGCGGGCGCCTCGGTGATCGCGCAGTCCGTCGTCAGGATCAGGCTCGCTACCGACGCGGCATGCTGCAGGCCCAGCCGCGTGACCTTGGTCGGATCGATGACGCCCATCTCGAACATGTCGCCGTAGGTCTCGGTGGCCATGTTGTATCCGGTGCTGCCGGTGGCGATCCGCACCCTTTCGAGAATCGGCGCCGGCTCGGCACCGGAGTTGCGAACGATCTGCCGCAACGGCTCTTCGAGTGCGCGGCGCACGGTGTCGATGCCGCATCGTTCAGCCAGATTGTCGGTGGCAAGCTCGCCAAGGGCCACGCCGGCGCGCAGCAACGCCACACCGCCGCCCGGCCCGATGCCTTCGGCCACCGCCGCCCGCGTCGCGTGCAGGGCGTCCTCGACCCGCGATTTCTTCTCCTTCATCTCAAGTTCGGTCGAGGCGCCGACACGGATCAGCGCCACACCGCCCGCAAGCTTGGCGATCCGCTCGTCGAGCTGCTCGCGGTCGTAGTCGCTGGTGGCCTTGTCACGCTCTGCCCGCAGCGCGGCGATGCGCGCCTGGATCTGCGCCGCCTCGCCGGCGCTGCCGATCAACGTCGTGTTGTCCTTGTCGCTCTCGATCCTTTTCGTGCGGCCGAGTTGATCGATCGTCGCCTTCTCCAGCGTCAGACCCGTTTCATCGGCGATGACGCGACCGCCGGTCACGATGGCGATGTCCTGCAGCAGCGCCGCTCGCCGCTCGCCGAAGCCCGGCGCCTTGGCGGCGCTGACCTTCAGCACGCCGCGAACAGCGTTGACCACCAGCGTGGCGAGCGCCTCACCGCTGACGTCCTCGGCGATCACCAGCAGCGGCTTGTTGGCCTTGATCACTTCCTCCAGCAGCGGCAGCAAGTCGCGGATCGACGAGATCGCCTTGTCGTGGATCAGCACGAACGCATCTTCGAGCACCACCCGCTGTTTCTCCGCATCGTTGATGAAGTACGGCGACAGGTAGCCGCGGTCGAACTGCAGGCCTTCGACGATTTCGAGTTCGCTCGTCATGCCGCGCGCGTCCTCGGCCTTGATCACGCCGCTGTTGCCGACCTTTTCCATCGCCTCGGCGATCAGATCGCCGATGGCCGCCTCGCCATTGGCGGAGATCGTCCCGACCTGGGCGATTTCCTGTTTCGTCCGGCACGGCCGCGAGTCGGCTTTCAACGCCTCGACCACACGCTCGACCGCCCGGTCGATGCCGCGCTTGATGCCCATCGGGTCGTGCCCGGCGGCGACGAACTTCTGCCCTTCGTTGACCATCGCCTGCGCCAGAACGGTGGCTGTCGTGGTGCCGTCGCCGGCCAATTCCGAGGTTCGCGCGGCAACTTCGCGCACCATGCGCGCACCGAGATTTTCGAGCGGATCGTCGAGTTCGACTTCGCGCGCCACCGCCACGCCGGAATTGATCACGGTCGGTGCGCCAAACGGGCGTCCGAGCATCACTGTGCGCCCGCGCGGTCCCAGCGTGACTTTGACCGCATCGGCCAGGCGGTTCAGCCCGCTGCAGACGCGATGCCGTGCGTCGTCGCCAAAGACGATCAGTTTGCCGCTCATGTTGGCCTGCTCCTCTTGCCGCCTCGCGCCGGCGACCGCAGCCACCGACCCAGCACGCTGCCCGCCGGTCGTTTCTACGTTAGCCGGATGCCGCTGGCGGGCGTTGCGCCAAGGCAAGCGCTTGCAGCCGCCGTTTATCGAGTCGCGGCAGCGGGGGGGGCGGCAGTCGCGCCCACCGGCCGACCGGCCCGCAAAAACCAGAAACCTGCGTACAATCAATGTGCTTGCGTTTGAGTTTGGTTCGTTTCCAGGTTGTCCTCCGCTCGTTGTTGTCGTTCGTTGTAGCAGCGATGCGTCTCAGGTTTCCCCAGGTTTACGCCGCTTGATCGTTTGCGCGTTGCGGGGCGTTTCCCGCGATCGATTCACTTTTTTCTAGGAACATCAGATGGCACAGGGAACCGTCAAGTGGTTCAACGACGCTAAGGGCTTTGGCTTCATCACGCCGGACGACGGCGGCAAGGACCTGTTCGCGCACTTCTCAGAAATCCAGGGCGGCGGCTTCCGTTCGCTGCAGGAAGGCCAGAAGGTCGAGTTCGTGGTCAAGCAGGGACAAAAAGGCCCCCAGGCCTCCGAGATCAAGCCGCTGTAAGCGGCGAGCGAACGCTCAGAAATAACCGCGGCCGCGTGCCGCGGTTTTTTTTCGCACCAGCGCGTCAGACGCCCAGATACCGTCCGGGCCGGTGGTTGATCGCCACCACCAGGTTGAGCGCCACCGCGCCGAGCACCGAAATCGCCAGCAGCCGCAGGTCGACCATTGCGGTGGCCGCCAGCACGATCAGGCTATCGATCAGCATCTGCACCGTGCCGGCGCGCCAGCCGCGGCGATCCTGGAGGTAAAGCACGACGATGTTCAGGCCGCCGAGGCTCGCCTTGTGCCGGAACAGCATCAGCAGACCGGTGCCGATCAGGAAGCCGCCCATCAGCCCGGCAAACAGCGGGTGCAGCAGTTCGAAGCGCAGCACCAGCGGGATCAGTTCGGTGAACGCCGCCACCGCGGCGACCGCCACGAACGTCTTCAGCGTGAACGCCCAGCCCATCGTGCGCAGTGCCAGCCAGTAGAAAGGCAGATTGATGACGAAGAACACCGGGCCGAAGCGCCAGCCGGTCGCGTAGTGGACGAGAAACGCCAGGCCCGCGGTGCCGCCGGTCAGCAAGCCGGCCTTGCCGAACATGGCCACGCCGAGCGCGACGAACAGCGACCCAGTGAAAATCGCCTGCGCATCGTCGAAGGCGCTGTGACTGCGCCCCGCCGGTACCTCCATCACCATCGCTTTGCCCCGGCCGCCCGATCAGTCGTCGACACGGCCACGCAGTGCCTTGACCTGGCCGCGCCGGACCTTGGCCTCTACTCGCCTGCGTTTCGACGCCGCGGTCGGCCGGGTGGCGCGGCGCTCGGGCGCGATGGTCGCGGCGGCCGTCACCAGTACGGCCAGCCGTGCCAGCGCCTCGGCGCGGTTCTTTTCCAGGCTGCGATGCCGCTGTGACTTGATGACGACGACACCGTCGCGGCTGACGCGCTGATCGCGACGGGCGAGCAGCCGGGCCTTGATCTCCTCCGGCAGGCTCGAGGCGCGAACGTCGAAGCGCAGGTGCACCGCGTTGGAGACCTTGTTGACGTTCTGGCCGCCGGGGCCCTGGGCGCGGGTCGCCTCGAACGTCATCTCGTCTTCGCGCAACTCGAACGGTATCGCCGGCATGGCCGCAATGCTAACGGCGCGTACACGCACGGATTTGATGCAAACGTGGTTGACGACCAGGTCGCCCGCATTGCAGAGGCGCCGGCACGAGGGCTGGGCCGATAATGCGGCGCCGTCGCCCCGCCTTGCACTCGCCCCGCCGACCATGAATCGCGGCATTGCCTATGCCTGCGCCGCCTACGCGCTGTGGGGGGTGTTCCCCATCTATTTCAAGGCGCTGCAGGATGTCGCGCCGCTGGAGATCCTCGGCCATCGGATCCTGTGGTCGCTCGCCGTTTGCGTCCTGCTGCTGCTCGCTTTGCGCCATGTTCGCTGGCTCGCCGGCCTCCGGCAGCAACCGCGCGTGCTGCTGTGGTTCGTCGGCAGCAGCGCGGCCGTCGCCGTCAACTGGTTCGTCTACATCTGGGCGGTGAACGCCGGACGGGTGGTCGACGCCAGCCTCGGTTACTTCATCAATCCGCTGGTCAACGTGCTGCTGGGCGCGCTGGTCCTAGGGGAGCGGCTGCGCCGCGGACAATGGCTCGCCGTCGGCGTCGCCGCTACCGGCGTGCTGTGGCTGACGCTGCAGGCGGCGGCCGTGCCGTGGATCGGCCTGACGCTGGCGATTTCCTGGGGCATCTATGGGCTGCTGCGCAAGACCGCCACCCTGGGCGCCATCGAAGGGTTGACGCTGGAGACGATACTGCTCGCGCCGATCGCTGCCGTCTATCTGTACTGGCTTGGCGCCAGTGGATCGAGCGCGTTTGCGAGCGCCGATACGTCGACGCGGTTGCTGCTGATGGCCGCCGGGCCGGTGACGGCGGCACCATTGCTGCTGTTCGCCGCCGGCGCACGGCGCATTCCGTTCTTCACGCTCGGACTGCTGCAATACATCGGACCGACGCTGCAACTGCTGATCGGCGTCTGGCTGTACGGTGAGCCGTTTGCCGAGCGTGCCTTCGGCTACGTGCTGATCTGGATCGCGCTGGCGCTGTTTACCATCGAAGGACTGGTGCAGCGCTGGCGTGCGCGCAACACGCTGAGCGCGGCCAGCCGCGCCGGCCACGGCGGCCCGACGTGAGCGCGATACGACGCGTGCGCGGGGATTATTGACGGCGGCAAAATTCCGCGCCAGCATGCGCGCCTTCGCTCATCGAGCGCTCTCGCTACAGGAGGCGCATATGGCAAACCTCGAGACTGTTCGCTAGCGGGTTCGCTGCGGCTGCGCGCCTCGTGACGCGCAGTGACTCGGCGCAACCCGGCGGAAGTTGCAGGTCGACCGTCAGTGCTGGGGCGCGTCTTATACGCACACCGCTACTGGCGGCCGGCCTATCCGTTGGCAACCTTTGTTCTGTGCAGTCATGCGCAGCGTTCAATCGCGCCCGCACGCATCTCGCGTCGGGCCGGACGATGAGAGAACTCATGGACAAGATGCATTTCGATCGGCTGCGGTCGATCGGCTTTACCCCGCAACACGCTGCAGCCTTCGTCGCCGCCGATATCCCGGCGGCTTCGTCGGCGCGCGTGATCGAAGTACAGCGTGAAACGCTGACCATCGACGATGGCGTGGATGCCGCGCAGGCGCGGGTTCACCCACACCTGGCTCGGCAGCTAACCGAGTCGGGCGATGCGCTCGCCGTCGGCGACTGGATCGCCGTGGTGCGCGACGGCTACGGCACATTGTGGATCCACGCGCTGCTGCCGCGAACGTCGCGCATTGCACGCATCGACGGCGATGGCCGGCGACGCGTGCTGGTCAGCAATGTCGACACGGCGTTCATCGTCATGGGCCTGGACGGCGACTTCAATCCGCGTCGCGTCGAGCGTTATCTGGCTCTGACGCAGGGCGCCGACGTGTGGCCGGTGATCGTGCTGACCAAGGCCGACTGCACGCGCCTGCCGCCGACGGCGGTCGACGACCTGCGCCGTCGGATTCCGCAGGCCGTACCGATCGAAGCGATCAACGCGCTGGCGCCAGAGGCCGCGATGACGCTGGCGCCGTACCTGGGCGCCGGCCGGACGATCGTGCTGCTCGGCTCCTCGGGCGCCGGCAAGTCGACGCTCACCAACACGCTGATCGGAAGGTCGGTTCAGCTCACCGGGGACGTGCGCGCCGACGATTCACGGGGCCGACACACGACGCGGGCGCGCACGCTTCATCGGTTGCCGGTCGGCGCGTGCCTGATCGACACGCCAGGATTGCGCGGGCTGCGGGTGGATCTCGACGAGGCGCAGCTCGTGTCGACCTTCGCCGACGTCGCGGCACTGGCGCCGCGCTGCCGCTTCCGCGACTGCCGGCACCAGGACGAACCAGGCTGCGCCGTGCGCGCCGGCGTTGCCGCCGACCGGCTGCGCAATTTTCACAAATTGACGCGCGAGGTGCGCCGCGAACAGATGTCGTTCTTGGAGCGGCGCCGGCAGCTGGCCGAATGGAAAGCGCGCGGCCGCGCCGCCGAGCAGCGAATGAAGATGAAGCGCGGCTAGGGCGGAGGTTCGGGCCGGGATGCCACCGTTCAGCCGGCGAACCGCGCGTTCACGTCGCCGTAGAACAGGTACGAGTAGAAGGTCGGCGACGTGGCGCCGTGCGCTTCACGCACGGCGCGAAGCGCGGCGCCGATCGGCTGCT
>JBFGOX010000101.1:0-8166 GCA_041565015.1 Burkholderiaceae bacterium | reverse complement strand
GTTCCCGGCCGGAGCCGTTCTCTGACGCCAGGATCGCGCTGCTCGCGACCTTTGCCGACCAGGCGGTGATCGCGGTCGAGAACGTGCGGCTGTTCCAGGAACTGAATCGCTCGATCGAGGAGATGCGTGCCCTTCAGGAAGTCGGACAGGCGGTCAGCTCGACGCTGGACATGGACACCGTGCTACAGACGATCATCACCCACGCGGTGCAGCTTTCGCAGGCCGACGGCGGCGGCACGATCTACGAGTACAACGAGGCGGCCGGCGTATTCGAGCCGCGCGCGAACTACGGCGTCAGCGACGCCGTCGTCGAGTCCCTGCGCGATTCGCGGATCCGGCTCGGCGACACCGCCGTGGGAATCTGCGCGGTGCAGCGCTCGCCGTTCCAGATTCCCGACCTGGAGAAGGACCTGGAGTACCGGCTGCGCGATTTCCTCATGCGTGAAGGCGTGCGCGCCCTGGTGGCGGTACCGCTGTTGCGCGAGGAGACGATCGTCGGCGCGATTGTCGTTCGTCGCAAGACGCCGGGCGAGTTCCCGCAATCCGTGCTCAATCTGCTGCAGACCTTCACTTCCCAGTCGGTGCTTGGCATCGAGAATGCGCGGCTGTTCAAGGAGATCAACGCGAAGAGCGAGCAGCTGGCGGCGGCCAGTCGGTTGAAATCGCAATTCCTCGCCAACATGTCGCACGAACTGCGAACGCCGCTGAACGCGATCATCGGCGTGACCGAAATGCTGCACGAGGACGCGGTCGACCTGAAGCGCGAAGACGAGCTCGAGCCGCTCGAGCGCGTGCTGCGCGCCGCCAAGCATCTGCTCGCCTTGATCAACGACATCCTCGACCTGTCCAAGATCGAGGCGGGCAAGATGGACATTCACATCGATTCCTTCGCCATCGAGCCGCTGGTCAAGGACGTGGTGCAGACGATCAGCACGATGGCGGCCAAGAACGGCAACCAGGTGGTGGTCGATTGCCCGGCCGACATCGGCACCATGCGCGCCGACCAGACGCGGATCCGCCAGGCACTGCTGAACCTGGCGAGCAACGCCAACAAGTTCACCGAGAAGGGAACCGTGACGATCAGCGCCCGGCGCGCCGTCGAGGACGGCAGCGAGTGGGTGACGATGGCGGTCACCGACACCGGCATCGGCCTGACGCGCGAGCAGATGGGCAAACTCTTCCAGGATTTCGTCCAGGCCGATGCCTCGACCACGCGCAAGTACGGCGGCACGGGGCTCGGGCTGGCGATCAGCCGCCGCTTCTGCCAGATGATGGGTGGCGACATCACCGTGGCGAGCGAGCCGGGAAAGGGTTCCACCTTCACGATCCGCCTGCCGGCGGAAACCGGCGCCGCGCAGCCGGCCGCGGAGGTTCGCGAAGCCGTGGTTGCCGGGCCGGGCGCTGCGCCCGCCGGGGTGGCGACGATCCTGGTGGTCGACGACGACGCGACCGTGCGCGAAACGATGGAGCGCTATCTGTCGCGCGAGGGCTTCGCGGTCGTGACCGCCCGCGGCGGCCAGGAAGGGCTCAAGCTGGCGCGCGAGCTGCGGCCGGCGGCGATCACCCTCGACGTGCTGATGGCGGACCTCGACGGCTGGACGGTGCTTGCGGCGATCAAGGGCGATCCGGAACTCGCCGGCATTCCCGTCATCCTCATGTCCATCGTCGATGACAGGAAGCGCGGCTACGCGCTCGGGGCAACCGACTACATGGTCAAGCCCGTCGATCGGGCGCGGCTCTCCGGCGTGCTGCGCGGCATCTGTGGCGGGGTCGGCCGCAGCGTGCTGCTGGTCGACGACGACGAGGTCATGCGGCGCGGGATGCGACTGGCGCTCGAAAAAGACGGCTGGGAGGCCGTCGAGGCGGACAACGGTCGAGTGGCGCTGGCGAGGCTGGCCGACGGGCGCCCCGACGTGATCATGCTCGACTTGATGATGCCGGAGATGGACGGCTTCGAGTTCCTGGTCGAGATGCGCAGCCGGGCCGAGTGGCGCGACATCCCGGTGCTGGTCGTCACCGCCAAGGACCTGAGCGCCGAGGATCGCGACCGCCTCAATGGTGACGTGGTGCGCGTCCTGCAGAAGGGCGCCTGCGAGCTGGACGAAATGCTGCGCGAGATCGGCCGCGTCCTGCCCGGCTCCATCGCGCGTGGCCGCGGGCGCACGGCGGCGGAGAAGGAGAAATGAAGATCCTTTACGTCGAGGACAACGACGACAACATCTACATGCTGGAACGCCGGCTCACGCGCGCCGGATTCACGGTGTTGATCGCCAGGGACGGCGCCCAGGGGGTGGCGATGGCGCGCGCCGAGCAGCCCGACGTGATCCTGATGGACATGGGACTGCCGGTGCTCGATGGTGGCGAGGCAACCCGCCAGATCAAGGCCGACCCGCAGACCGGGCGCATCCCGGTGATCGCGCTGACGGCAAACGCAATGGCCGGCGACAGGGATAAAGCCCTGGCCGCGGGCTGCGACGACTTCGACACCAAACCCGTGGAAATGCCGCGCCTGCTCGGCAAGATCGAGGCGCTGGCAGGAAAGCTGCCATCGTGAACCCGTCCGGTGTGGCGCTGCTCGTCGTCGACGACAACGACGACAACCGCTTCACGTTGACGCGCCGCCTGAAGCGCGAGGGCTACGAGAACCTCACGACCGCGAACGACGGACGCCAGGCGCTGGAACTGCTGCGCTCGAAGAATTTCGACCTCATGCTGCTGGACATCATGATGCCGGAGATGGACGGCTACCAGGTGCTCGAGCAGATCAAGGCTGACGCGGCGCTGCGCGACATCCCGGTGATCATGATTTCGGCGCTCGAGGAGGTCGAAAGCGTGATCCGCTGCGTGGAGCTCGGTGCGGAAGACTATCTGGCCAAGCCGTTCAACCCGACCCTGCTGCGCGCCCGCGTGGGCGCGAGCCTGGAGAAGAAACGGCTGCGCGACGAGGTGCGCGCGGCGCTCGCGCGCCTGGAGCGGGAGCTCGAAGCGGCGCGCGCACTGCAGCTTGGCATGCTGCCGAGCACGTTTCCTGCGGTGTCGGCGGAGCAGCCGGTGCAGGTGCACGCCCTGATGGATCCGGCGCGCGAGGTCGGCGGCGATCTGTATGACGCGTTCTACGCGCCGGATGGCGTGTTCTGCTTCCTGGTCGGCGATGTCTCCGGCAAGGGCGCGGCGGCCGGCATGTTCATGGCGCGCACCCGCAGCCTGGCGCGGATATCGGTGGTTGAATTGCGGCCGCGACTGGCGCCGGACGAGCGCTCGCCGGCGCACATCGCCGAAGCGGTCAATCGCGAGCTTTGCCAGGACAACCGCGAGCGCATGTTCGTGACGTTGTTTCTCGGCTTCCTCGACGCGCACAGCGGTGAGCTGACCTACATCAACGCCGGCCATCCGGTGCCGTACCTGCTGCGCGCTGCCGGCGAGCTCGAGAAGATCGACGGCAAGCCGCAGGTGCCGCTCGCCGTGCGCGCGAATACTCGATACCAGAACCGGACCGTCTCGCTGCAGCCCGGCGACGCACTGTTCGCCTGCACCGACGGCGTGGTCGAGGCGATGAATGCCGCCGGAGAACTGTATTCGGCCGAGCGGCTGGAGGCGCAGTTGCGCGAGGCCGTCGCCGCCGCGCCGGAAGAACTGGTGCAGGCGGTCAAGCGGCACGTCGACGAGTTCACCGGTGGCGCACCGAAGGCCGACGACGTGACTCTCCTGGCGCTGCGCCGGCCGCCGGCGCCGGGCTGACCGGTGCCGGCAGCCAGGGCCATGTCGGTGAGAAACGAAAAGGGGTGAGGTGATGCCCGCCGCTCTTCCGAGCACGACGGAGCTGGTCATTCGCAATGACCTCGCGCAGCTTGCGCTTGTCAGCGAAGCGATGGAGCGCATCGGCGTCGAGTTTGGTCTGGCGCGCAAGCCGCTTTATCAGTTGCAGGTCGCGCTCGACGAGATGGTCAGCAACGTGATCAAGTACGCGTGGCCCGAAGGCGGCAGCCATGAGATACGCGTGCGCATCACCGTCGGCGGCGGGCAGGTGAAGACCGAGATTGCCGACGACGGCAGGCCGTTTGACCCGCTGCAGGCGCCGCCGCCGCAGCCGCCGCCGCCGGGACAGAGGCGGCGACCCGGCGGCCTGGGCGTGCACATGGTCAAGCAGTTCATGGAAAAGATCGAGTACGCGCGCCGTGACGGGCGGAACTGCCTGACAATGACCAAGCAGTGCGACGTCGGCGTATCGAACCCGTAAACAGGAGCAGAACACCATGAGCGCCAATTCCCTCGAAATCGCGGAAATACGCTCCGGTCAGGCCTGCATACTGGCGCTGTCCGGCCGCATCGACAGCACCAATGCCGACCAGTTCAGCGCGCGCATCAGCAAGCTGCTCGAGGCCGGGGAGAAGAACCTGCTGGTCGATTTCAAGGAGGTGCTCTACCTAACCAGCGCGGCGTTTCGCGTGCTGCTGGTGGCCACCGACGAAGCCGAACGCCGTGCTGCCCGGTTCGCCCTGTGCAGCGTGGTGGGCCAGGTGAGGGAATTGTTCGAAATGGGCGGATTGCTCGACGCCTTTACCGTGCACGCGTCGCGCGAAGAGGCGCTGGTGCAAGCGCGGTGACGCCGGCGGCAGCCCGATGAAGCGCCCCGTCGGGCTGCTCTACTCGGCAGACCAGGTCCCGCCACCGGCGGTGCTTGCGTTCTCTGCGGCACAGCACATGGCGGTGATGGCGGTCACGCTCGTCTTCCCGATCATCATCGCGCGCGAAGCGGACCTGACATCGTCGCAGCAGACCGACGTCGTTTCGCTGTCGATGCTGGCCATCGGCGTCGCGACGGTCCTGATCTGCCTGCGCTCCCGTTTCATCGGCTCCGGCTATTTGTGCACGGCCGGCTACACCGGGATCTACCTCGGACCTTCCTTGTTCGCCTTGCAGCAAGGGGGATTCGCCCTGGTGCTCGGGATGACAGCCGTCGCCGGCCTGATGCAGGTCGCCATCGCGCCGCTGCTGCGCCGGCTGCGGCCCCTGCTTCCGCCTGAAATTGCCGGGCTGGTCATCGCCATCATCGGCCTGAGCCTTGCCGTGCTCGGGGTGCGCTACGCGCTCGGAGTTTCCGATGGCCGAACGATCCAGCCGACGCACGCCGCGGTTGCCGGCATCACCCTGACGACGATGGTCGTGCTGAACATCTGGGCCTCCGGCTTTCTCAAGCTGATCTGCGTGCTGATCGGCATCGCGGTGGGTTTTGCGGCGAGCATGGTGTTCGGCCTGTTCGAGGCCTCCGCACTGGCGCCGCAGGAGGGCGTTGGGCTGTTGCGCCTTCCCGCCATCGAGCACCTGGGCTGGAGCTTCGATCTGACGAGCGTTGTCCCGTTCGCCGTGGCGGCCATCGCGGCGACGCTGCGAATCATGGGCGACGTGTCGAATGCACAGCGCCTGGACGATGCCGAGTGGGTTCGGCCCAACTTCGGATCGCTGACCGGTGCGGTGACCGCCAACGGTGTCGCCTCGGCGTTCTGCGGGCTGGTCGGAAGCCCCGGAATGAACAGCTACAGCGCTTCGATCGGCCTGGCCAGCGCCACCGGCATCACCAGTCGCAGCGTCGGTTATGCCGCCGGCATCGCCTACGTGGTGCTGGCGTTCGTCCCGGTCGCCGGGGCCGTGCTGGTCGCGATGCCGGTTCCGGTGATCGGCGCGGTGCTTTTTTTCGTCTCGGCGTTCATTTTCACCAGCGGGATACAGATGATCACGGCGCGCCTGCTCGACGCGCGCAAGGCGACGGTCATCGGCTTTTCCTTCGCCATGGCGGTGATGGCCGACATCTACCGTGAAATGTTTGCCGCCGCGCCGGCGTTGCTCAAGCCCATTTTCGACAACTCGCTCGTGCTCGGGACGGTGTGCGCCGTGCTGCTGAACCTCGTCATGCGCATCGGCGTGCGGAAGCGCGTATTGCTGGTGCTCGACACGCAGCAACTGAACCGGGAAACGGTGGAGCAGTTCCTGCTCGAGAACGGTGCGCGCTGGGCGGCGCGGCGCGACATCGTCAACCGCGCGGTATTCGGCGTCATGCAGGTGCTCGATGTGATCGGGCAGCCGGCCGGCGGCATCGAAATCGAGGCGCGCTTCGACGAGTTCAATCTCGACGTGCGCGTGCGCTACCGGGGCAGCCCGCTGCTCATTCCCGAAACCAAACCCACTCCTCGCGAGATCGTCGCCAGCGAAGACGGTGAGCGGCGGCTTGCCGGTTACCTGCTGCGCCGCAGTGCCGATCGCGTCGGCTGCCGCGCATCGGGCGAGCGGGCGGAAGTCGACCTGCACTACGAGCATTGAGAAAGCCGGTGCCCGGACTGCGTCCGGGAGGCAGCGGATCAGGGAAGCCCGATGGTCGAAGAAGACATCGAACTTTTCAACGACAGCCTCGAGCGGTGCACCGCGAGCGCCGACTTCCTGCAGCGCTTCTATGACCTGTTCTTCGCGTCGTCCGGCGAGGTGGCGCAGAAATTCGCGCATACCGACTTTCGCAAGCAGACCCGGCTGCTCAGGACATCGCTGTACATCATGATGCTTTCCAGCGACGACCCCGAACTGGGCGCGCATCTGCAGAGGCTGGCGCAGCGTCACGGCAGAGCCGGCCTGGACATCAGGCCGGAACTGTATGACCTGTGGCTCGACTGCCTGCTGCAAGCCGCCGCGCAATTCGACCCGAAGTTCGATGACCAGGCCGCCAGCGCCTGGCGGCGGGTGCTGCAACCGGGCATCGAGTTCATGAAGTCAAAATACTGACGCGCGGGCGATTTCCTGCATCCGGAGCGGCATTCGTCGGGTCGCATCGCCGCGCCAGATCGTTTCGGTCTGCTTGCCGCGAAAGCAGCGAATCACATGGCGTGTATGACGCCGCGCGTTTTAGCAGCGCAATGGACTGCGGCCGGCTAAGTGGCTCTCAGCCCGACTTCGACGCGGACCGTACGCCGGAAAAGAAACAGAAGTCTTGAACCAAAGCGTCCTGGAGTGGTCAGTGGGCGAGACACATGACAACCCGATTACAACCGTGTCGATATTTCCGCTTGCGCCATCGCGCATCCTCGTTCTGCTGCTCCCCGCTGCCGTCCTCGCCCAGCCCAATCCTGCCGGCATTGACTGGCAGGACATCGGCGGGTTCAGCATCGCCCGCACCGAGACCACCATCGGCCAGTTCCGCCGCTTTGTCGACGCTACGCGCACGGTCACGCGCGCCGAGCGCAACGGCGGCGGCGAGGTTTACGAATCCGGCTGGACCCGGAAACCGGGCTGGACCTGGCGCACGCCTTTCGGCGGCAGTGCGGCCGCGCACGACGATGAGCCCGCGGTGCATGTCACCTTCGATGAGGCGCAGGCATTCTGCCGCTGGGCCGGCGCTCGCCTGCCTACCGATGAGCAATGGGTGCGCGCGGCGTATACGGAACTGCGTGCTGCGCCGCCGGCGCCGTTCGTGCGCGGCAGGACCTATCCGTTTCCGAACGGCGAGCGGCCGGACGGCGCGCAGTGCCTTGGCGACTGCGGGCCCGCCGCGAAGCGGCGCGCGATCAACCACGGCGCGCAACTCGCGCGCGGCGACGGGCACGCGCGCGTGAGCACCACGCCGGCGGGCGTCAACGGCCTGCACGACATGGGCGGCAATGTGTGGGAATGGGTCGACGAGCCGCGCGGCGCCAGCGGTGACGCCGAGCGGCGCACGCGCGGCGGCTCGTGGTGGTACGGTCAGGCGCAGATGCGCGCCGATCACCTGCAGAGCACACCCGGCACCACCACGGTCGTGTACATCGGCTTTCGCTGTGTGCGCCAGCCGTGATGGCTGCCGCCTCGCAAGCACGAACCCGGCGCGTTACCGCGGCATCAACATTTGATGGCGATTGCGCGTGCCTTGTCCGTTTTCCCTGCGCAGGCGGGGATCCGGTTACTTTGTCGCGCAAGCCGCCGGGTGCCCGCCTGCGCGGCGACGACGCGTTAGGTTTCTTTTTCGCCAATCGCGTTCGCAAGCCTCACTAGACCCTCGATGCGCATCCTGATCACCGGCGCCACCGGTCTGATCGGCCGCGAACTGGGCAAGCAGCTCGCCGCACGTGGCGACACGCTGGTCTGCCTGGTGCGCGATGTCGACGCGGCGCGGCGCCGGCTGCCGTTTCCGGCCGCCTGCCACGACTG
>JBFGOX010000100.1:0-8245 GCA_041565015.1 Burkholderiaceae bacterium | reverse complement strand
CTCGAAGCTGTGCGGACAGCGCGGATGAAAAGGGCATCCGTCCGGTATCTCCATCAGGCGTGGCATGGCGCCTTCGATTTGGGTGAGGGCTTCGACCTTGTGGCGCAGGGGCGGAATAGAGCCCATCAGCCCCTGAGAATAGGGATGTTTCGGATTCTTGACGATATCACGAACATTTCCGACTTCTACCAACCGCCCGGCATACATGACCGCCACCCGATCGGATGTCTCGGCAATCACGCCCATATCATGGGTGATCAGTATAACGGCAGTGCCGTGTTCTTTACACAGACGCTTCAGCAGGATAATAATCTGGGCCTGAATGGATACATCCAGCGCCGTGGTGGGCTCGTCTGCGATGATCAGGCCGGGGTTGGCGCACAGCGCCAGGGCGATGACCACCCGCTGCCGCATGCCGCCGGAAAACTGATGCGGGTAGTGATCGATGCGGCGCTCGGGCGCCGGGATGCCGGTGGCCGCCAGCAGCTCGATCGCGCGGGTTCGCGCCTGCTGCGTTGAGATGTGCAGGTGGGTGGTGATCGTTTCGGTCAGTTGCTGGCCTACCGTGTACAGCGGGTTCAGCGAGGTCAGCGGGTCCTGGAAAATGGCGCCGATCTCGCGGCCACGGACCTTGCGCATCTCGTCGGGCGGCAGATTGTCCACGCGCAGCCCGTCGAGCTTGACCTCGCCGCGCGCGATGCGGCCCGGAGGCTCGAGCAGCCCGATGACGGCAGAGCCGGTCAGCGACTTGCCGGCGCCCGATTCACCCACCACGCCGAGCACTTCCCCCGGCGCGATCGAGAATGAAATGTCGTCGACGGCGACCAGCGTTCCGCGCCGCGTCGGAAACTCGATCCGCAGATTGCGGACTTCGAGCAGCGGCGCGGCGTGGCTCGTCAACGGCTGCCCCTACTTGCTGGCGATCGTCGCGCCGCAACCGGCGATCGGCTCGACGTAATCGACCTTGGGCGTCCAGTCCTGCGACAGTGAAGTCGGTCGAACTGCGGCGAGGTAGTAACGCATGCAAGGCTCGACGTCCAGGTCGAGCGTTCGCTGCGTGCCGAAACGGAATCCCGCAACCGGCGGCGCCTGCAGCACGATCGTGCGCCGGCCCGGCTCGATCCTCACCGGATTGACCACACGATGTTCGCCGTCGACCGAAATGACCGTCGTGCTGTACGAGTTCAACTCCGCACGAAAATAACGCCGCCCGTCCAGATATGAGAACGGCTCGGTGGCGCACCCGGCGAGAAGTGCACCCGTGGCCAGTAACAGCGCGGTGTTTCTCATGGCAACCTCCTGGGCCAGAATGAGGGCGCGGCCGCTGCAGCGCCTGCGACCAAACTAGCAGAGGAATTCGACATCATCGGTAACTTTTCGTTGCGCAGCGTTACCGCAACTTGGGGTTCAGCGCATCGCGCAACCAGTCGCCCAGCAGGTTGACCGACAGGACCAGCAGCACCAATGCCACTCCCGGAAAGATGGTGATCCACCATTCACCGGAGAACAAAAATTCGTTGCCGATGCGGATCAGCGTGCCCAGCGATGGTGTCGTCGGCGGCACGCCGACGCCGAGGAAGCTCAACGTCGCTTCGGTGATGATCGCGGTGGCGATGTGCACGGTGGCCAGCACCAGCACCGGCCCGAGCACGTTGGGCAGCACGTGCCGGCCCATGATCGCCAGCGGCGAGACGCCGATCACGCGCGCCGCCTGCACGTATTCCTTGTTCTTCTCGACCAGCGTCGAGCCGCGCACGGTGCGCGCGTACTGCACCCAGCCTGACAGCGCGATCGCCAGCACCAGCACGAAGAACGCCAGCTCGCTGTGCGCCTCGCGCGGCAGCGCGGCGCGGAAAACGCCGTCGATCAGCAACGCGACGAGGATGGCCGGAAACGACAGCATCACGTCGCACACGCGCATGATGAACGCGTCGAGCCGTCCTCCGACGTAACCCGACAGCAGGCCGAGGCCGACCCCGAGCACGACCGACAGGATGACCGAGGCCACGCCGATTGCGAGCGAGATGCGCATGCCGTAGAGGATCGCCGAGTAGACGTCGCGGCCCTGGTCGTCGGTGCCGAAGAAGAACTTCGCCTCGCCCTCGGGCGACCATGCCGGTGGCTTGGACGCGTCGAGCAGGTTGATCGTCGCCAGGTCGAACGGGTTGTGTGGCGCGACCCACTCGGCGAATACCGCCGAGAAGATCAGCAGAAAGGCGACGATGAAGGCAACGATCGCCACCGGCGACGTGCGGAAGCTGTAGGCGACATCGCTGTCCCAGAAGCGGGCGAGGGTTTGCTGCATCGTCGTCGGTCTTAGATGATCCGAAGTTCGTAACCGCTCAACCAATCATTGACTAGCGGTCATTTCACCACTGTCCACTTCAGGAACATGAAGTTGTCCGCCAGCTGGACGGTGTCGACGTTCTTCTTCATCGCCCAGGCCAGCGCCTGCTGGTGCAGCGGCAGATGGCCAATGTCGTCCTGGTGGATCTTCATCGCTTCATGGATCATGGCGCTTCGCTTGGCGGCGTCGGTTTCGCTGGCGATCGCCGCCGTCAGCTCGTCGACCCGCTTGTTGCTGTACGAGCCGAGATTGAACTGGCCCCGCCCGCCGGTTGCCGGCGTGCTCATCAGCGCGTTGAGCGGGTTGTGCGAATCATAGGTGCCCGGCGTCCAGCCGAGCAGATAAAACGACGTGTCGCGGCGGAGGATCTTCGGGAAGTAGGTCGCCTTCGTCTCCGCGGTGAGGTTCACCTTGACGCCGATCTTCGCCAGCATCGTCGCCACCGCCTTGCAGATCTCCTCGTCGTTCACGTAGCGGTCGTTCGGGCAGTTCATGCCGACTTCGAAGCCGTTCGGGTAGCCGGCATCGCCGAGCAGTTTCCTGGCGCCGTCGGGGTCGTACGGCAGCCGCTTGTTGAGCTCGACCGGGAAGCCCTTGATGCCCGGGGCGATCATCAGCGCCGTCGGCGTCGAAGCGCCGCGCATCACCACCTTCTGAATCGCGTTGATGTCGATCGCCTGGTAGAAGGCCTGGCGTACGCGCCTGTCCTTGAACGGGTTCTTGCCCTTCACGCTCGAGAACTGCAGTTCCTCGCGCGCCTGGTCCATGCCGAGAAAGATCGTGCGCAACTCCGGTCCCTGCAGCACCTTCAGGTTCGGGTTGCCGTTGATGCGCGGGGTGTCCTGCACCGGCACCGGTTCCATCATGTCGATCTCGCCGCTCAACAATGCCGCCACGCGCGTCGATGCGTTGCCGATCGGCGTGAAGATCGCCTCGTCGATGTTGGTCTCGATCTTCTTGTCCCAGTAATTGCCGTTGCGTACGAGGGTCGTGCGCACGCTCGGCTCGCGCGCGCGCAGCCGGAACGGCCCGGTGCCATTGGCACGGAAGCTGGCCGCGTTCTCGATGCCCTTGCGGCGGTCGACCGGCTGTGTGGCGCGGTTTTCCTCGCACCACTTCTTGCTCATGATGTACCAGAGCGAAATCACGTCGGGCAGGATCGGAAACGGCGCCTTGGTCACGATGTCGATCGTGTGGCTGTCGACCTTGCGGATCTCGGCGATCTCCTGCACGTAGGTCTTGACGTCCGAGCCGTCGCCCTTGGCGCGTTCGTACGAGAAGATCACGTCGTCGGCCGAGAACGGCGTGCCGTCGTGAAAACTGACGCCCTTGCGCAGGTTGAAGCGCCACACCGTCGGCGCAGTCTGTTTCCATTCGGTGGCCAGCGCCGGCACCAGCTCGAGCTTCTTGCCGCGACCGACCAGCGGCTCGTAGATGTTGCCGGTGAAGTTCAGCTGCAGCGACTCGTTCAGCGAATGCGGGTCCATCGACAGCGCATCGCCCTGGTTGGCGAACCTGAACGATTTCGCGGAGGCCGGCAGCGCCAGCGCGCATGCGGCCAAAGCCGCAGCGCCGATCAGGCAACGCAAATTCATCGCTTTGTCTCCTTTGCTGTTCTAGTGGCTTGTCAGCGGCATCCGGCGCTCGGCCAGTGCGGCCAGAAGACCCGCGCCGAGGGGAATTACCGCGTCGTTGAAATCATATCGGCTGTTGTGCAGCCAGCAGCCGCCATCGATACCACCCTGACCGAGCCGCAGGTAGCACCCCGGTCTTGCCTGCAGCATGAACGCGAAGTCCTCGGCACCCATGCTGGGCGGCAGATTGCGCACGACGCGATCGCGGCCGACCAGGTCTTCGGCCACGCTCAACGCGTGCTCGTACTGCGGCGCATGATTGATCGTTGCCGGGTAAATACGCTCGTAATGGACCGTCGCCTCGCCGCCGAAAGCGCGCGCGGTCGATTGCACCAGTTCGGCCAGCCGCCGTTCGATCATGTCCTGGATGCTGTGCTGGAACGCCCGCACGGTCCCGACGAGTTTCGCCTCTCGCGGCACCACCGAGAACGCGCCCGGATGGCCCGACTGCAGCGAACACAGCGATACGACGGCGGCGTCGATCGGCGCCACGTTGCGCGAAACGATGCTCTGCGCGGCGGTGATGATGTGGCCGGCGATCAGCACCGGGTCGACCGTCAGGTGCGGGTGCGCCGCATGGCCGCCGCGGCCGCTGATCGTGATCTCGATGCGGTCGGCCGCCGCCATCATCGGCCCCGGATTCAGGCCGATATGACCGGCCGGCAGCCCCGGCCAGTTATGCAGCGCATAGACCTCGTCGCACGGAAAGCGCAGGAACAGGCCGTCGTCGATCATCACCTTGGCGCCGCCGAAACCTTCCTCGCCCGGCTGGAAGATCACGTACACGGTCCCGTCGAAGTGGCGCGTGGCTGCCAGGTACTGCGCGGCGCCGAGCAGCATCGTCGTGTGACCGTCGTGGCCGCAGCCGTGCATCAGCCCCGGCTTGGTCGAGCGGTGCGCGAACTCGTTTTCCTCCACGATCGGCAACGCGTCCATGTCGGCACGCAGCCCGACTGCCCGGCCCGCGTTGTCCTGCCGGCCGCGGATTACGCCGACCACGCCGGTGCGGCCGACGCCCGCGTGCACGTCGATACCCCAGTGGTGCAACCGCTCGGCCACCAGCGCCGCGGTGCGATGCTCCTCGAAGCCGATCTCCGGATGCGCATGCAGGTCGCGCCGGATCGCCGTCAGTTTCTCGTGCTCGGACAGAACGAAGGAAACCGGTGACTTCAGCGCGAGGCCAAGGTAGGCGTTCATGTCGGTGCCCGGCCGCCCGAAGTCGCTGATGCGCCGCCGCGGAGGCAGAGGCCGGACATGGAACGGCACCCGCGTGCCGGCGATTGCCAGCCAAGCCGGCCGGGCAAGCAGGCCAGGCGGTGGAACCGCGCGCGCGGCGAGCGTGGGGGCCGTTTCATCCTAATGCGCCAGCGAGGCGCGATCGATGCGCAGGCGCGGGTCGACGGCGAAATAAAGCAGGTCGACGATCAGGTTGATCAGCACGAACACCAGCGCGATCAGGCACAGGTAGGCGGCCATCACCGGGATGTCGGCGAACTGCACGCTCTGGATGAACAGCAGGCCCATGCCGGGCCACTGGAACACCGTTTCGGTGACGATCGCGAAGGCGATGATGCCGCCCAGCTGCAGCCCGGTGATTGTGATCACCGGCACCAGCGTGTTCTTCAGCGCGTGGCCGAAATGCACCGCGCGGTTGGTCAGGCCGCGCGCGCGGGCGAACTTGATGTAGTCGGTGCGCAGCACTTCGAGCATCTCGGCACGCACCAGCCGCAGGATCAGTGTCAGCTGGAACAGCGACAACGTGATCGACGGCAGGATCAGGTGCTGCCAGCCCTTGGCGGTCAGTAGCCCCGTGGTCCACCAGCCGAGCGCCACCGTGTCGCCGCGTCCGAACGACGGCAGCCAGCCCAGCTGTACCGCGAAGATCAGGATGAACAGGATGCCGATCAGAAAGGTCGGCAAAGACACGCCGAGCAGCGAGGTCGCCAGCAGGAAGTGCGAGAACCACGAGTTGCGCCGCAGCGCCGTGTATACGCCGGCGGGAATGCCGACGGCGATGGCGATGATCGCGGCGGCTATCGAAAGTTCGAGCGTGGCCGGCAGGCGTTCCTTGATCAGCGTCGAGACCGTTCGGCCCTGGCGCAGACTGATGCCGAAGTCGCCTTGCGCGGCATTGCCCACGAAGGTGGCGAATTGCACGAAGAATGGCCGGTCGAGCCCGAGTTCGCCGCGCAGCCGTATGCGGTCTTCCGGCGTGGCGTCCTGGCCGAGCATCTGCGCCACCGGATCGCCGACGTACTGAAACAGCAGGAACGCCACGAAAGCGACCGTCAGCATCACGAGGATCGCTTGCACGAGGCGGCGGACGATGAACGCGAGCATCCGGAGATCGCAGCAAAAACCCGGCCGATTACCGTGCTGCAGGCCGGGTTGTCTTGGCCGCGAAATATACCGTGATTACGCAGCCGCGATTCGCCGTCGGCCGCTGCGAACGCTGGCGCAGAGGCGCTGTCGAACCCGCGTGCCGCAAGCTGAAATAACCCTGAAAGAATCGCCGGGCTGCAACGACTAAGCGCGTGAACCCGGCTGACTGCGAGGAGCCCCATGATGACGCGACGTACGTTCCTGACCACCCTGACCGCGCTGGCGGCCGCCCCATCGGCGATACCGGCCGCGCCCGCTGCTGCCTCCGCGCAGATCGGGCGGCTCGAACTGTCTGACGCCGAATGGCGCAGTCGACTGACGCCGGAGCAATATGCAGTGTTGCGGCGCGAGGGCACCGAAGCGCCGTTCAGCAGCCCGCTGAACGCAGAAAAGCGCAGCGGCACTTACCACTGTGCCGGTTGTGACCTGGCCCTGTTCACGTCCGACATGAAATTCGACAGCGGCACCGGCTGGCCAAGCTTCTTCACGATGCTGCCCGGGACGCTGAAGACGAAGACCGACTTCAAGCTGATCCTGCCGCGCACCGAATACCACTGCGCGCGCTGCGGCGGCCATCATGGCCATGTGTTCAACGACGGGCCGAAGCCGACCGGCAAGCGCTATTGCAACAACGGCGTGGCGCTGAAATTCGTGGCCGCGTCATGATGACGCTACTGCGCGCAGCCGCCGGCGCCCTTTTCGGCGGCCTCTTGATCGCGGGCGCCGCCGCGCAAACGCCGGCGACACCGCTGGCGAAGGCGACTTTCGCCGGCGGCTGCTTCTGGTGCGTCGAGTCCGACTTCGACAAGGTCGAGGGCGTCGTCTCGACGACTTCGGGCTACATCGGCGGCAAGGTGACGAACCCGACCTATTCGCAGGTCTCCGCCGGTGGAACCGGACACACCGAGGCGGTCGAGATCGTCTACGACCCGCGCAAGGTCAGCTACGAAAGGCTGCTCGAAGTCTTCTGGGTCAACGTTGATCCGACGGTGAAGGACCGCCAGTTCTGCGACGTCGGCTCACAGTATCGGACCGGCATCTTCGTGCATGATGAAGCCCAGCGCCGCGCTGCGGAGGCGTCGAAGGCGGCGGTCGAAAGAAGCAAGCCGTTTAAGGCGCCGATCGTCACGCCGATTGAAACCGCCACCACCTTCTACTCGGCCGAGGAATATCACCAGGACTATTACAAGAAGAACCCGATTCGATACACGTTCTATCGGACCGGGTGCGGGCGCGATGCGCGACTGCGCGAACTGTGGGGCGATGCGGCGATGCGTTAATCAAGGCGAGCCGTCGTTGCCGCAAGGAAAAAAGGGGCTGCCAACGGCAGCCCCTTTGCTCATGGGTCGATCCGCCGTCAGTCGACGCGCACCCAGCGCGCCTCGAGCCGGTTCTGCGCCCGGTGCACGACGTTCACCTTCTTCTGCATCGCCCAGGGAATCATCTGGTTGTGCAGCGGGATGTGCATGATGTTCTTGTTGTGGATTAGCAGCGCGTCGGCAATCAGCTGGTTGCGCTTCTTCTGGTCGACCTCGCTCTTCATCGCGTCGACCAGCTTGTCGAATTCCGGCACGCTGACGCGGCCGAGGTTGAAGTTGCCGTCACCGTCCTTGCCGACCGTGCGCGCCAGCGACTGCAGCGAGTACAGCGCATCGAAGGTCGGCACGCCCCAGCCGAGCAGGTAGGCCGAGGTGTCGTACTTCTGGATCTTCGGGAAGTAAGTCGCGCGCGGCATCGCATTCAGGCTCACCTTCAGCCCGACCTGCGCCCACATCGTCACCAGCGCCTTGCAGATGTCCTCGTCGTTGACGTAGCGGTTGTTCGGGCAGTCGAGCGTGAACGAGAAGCCGTTCGGATAGCCGGCGGCGGCCAGCAGCTCGCG
>JBFGOX010000099.1:0-8264 GCA_041565015.1 Burkholderiaceae bacterium | reverse complement strand
TTCGCCCCGACTCGGCAGCCGGCTCGCGCCGGTGCACCCTGGCTACTTTCTCGATACGCGCTTTCTGAAGCCGCTCGGCATCACCCAGCTAGCGCTGGCGACCGCGCTCGGCATCTCGCGAAGGCGTGTGAACGAACTGATCCGCGGCCGGCGCGGCATCACCGCCGATACCGCCGTTCGTCTAGGGCGCTACTTCGGCAACGAAGCGACATTCTGGATGCAACTGCAGTGCGACTGGGACTTGTACGAGGCCGCCAAGCGGCTGCGGCTCTGACCCGCCGGGCGGCGCTTGCCGCCCCGGCCCCGGGTCGCGGTCGCTAAGTACGCGATCTTCCGTTGTTTGTTCGCCGACGGCCACGCCGGTCGTGTGCTCGGCGAGCGGACGCACCTGCGCTTCGACAAAAGCCCGCGCCAGCCGCTGCGGAGTCGATTTGTGCATTGACTCATGTCAACGCGCGAAATGCGGCGGCGCTTAACGTCGCCCCATCGTTCCTGTTACGGCGTGCGTAACACGATGACAAGCCTGCGCTGCGCGAGCGGCGGACCGGATCGTGCCCTAGTGCTCGGCATCGGCAACCTGCTGTGGGCCGATGAAGGCTTCGGGGTGCGCGCGGTGGAAGCGTTGCATGCGGCCTATGAGATGCCGGAGTCGGTCGAGGTCGTCGACGGCGGCACGCAGGGGCTGAACCTGCTCGAGCCGGTGGAAAGCGGCGCGGCGATGCTGGTCTTCGATGCGATCGATTTCGGTCTGCAGCCGGGCAGCCTGCGCGCGCTGCGCGACCGGGAAGTCCCGGCCTGGGCCGCAACCAAGATGAGCCTGCACCAGGCGAGCTTCCAGGAATTGCTGGCGATCGCCGATCTGCAGGGGCGGTTCCCGCCGAAACTGACACTGATCGGCGTGCAGCCCGAGCGGCTCGCCGATTTCGGCGGCAGCCTGAGCGACTGTGTCAGGGAACGCCTGCCGCTGGCGGTCGAACTGGCGGCCGAGGAATTGTCGAACTGGGGCTTCGCGCCGACACCGCGCCGGCGAGCCGCGCACGAGCGGCTGAACGCGCCGGCGCTGACGCTGGCTGCCTACGAATCGGGCCGCCCGACCGCGGAGGCGGCCTGTCGTTTCGGCGATGCGCGTTTTCTGCGCGGGCGCACGCAACAGGAGCCGCGCTGATGTGTATTGGTGTGCCGATGCAGGTCGAAAGCGGTGACGCCTTTGCGGCCATCGCCCGATGCGAGGCCGCCAACGGCACGATCGAGCGGCACACGCTCGACATGATGATCGTCGGCGCGCAGCCGCCCGGGGCCTGGGTGCTGGCGTTTCGTGGCGCCGCGCGCCGCGTGCTCGATCCGCACGAAGCCCTGCGGATTCGCGACGCGCTGGCGGCGTTGCAGCTTGCGCTCGGTGCCGACGTGATGCCTTCGGCAGCGACGGTCGATGCGCTGTTCGCCGATCTCGTCGACCGCGCGCCGCAACTGCCCGAGCACCTGCGTCGACATTGAGGAACACAGGCGATGGGCGTCGAAACCGTTTGCACTGTCGCGCCGCCGGCCCTGCATCCGCTGCTCGCGCGCCTGCTACAGCGCATCGACGCGCCGGCGCTCGAGGCCGGCAGTGTCGACTCGTGGGCCGATGCGTCCGGTCATGCGCTGCTGGTGTTCACCGAGGACCCGGTGCTTTACCGGGAGACGCTCGATCTGGCGGTGATAGTGCCGGAGCTCGTGCAGGCCATGCCCGGCCGCTTTCGCGTCGGCGTGCTGCTGCCGCAGGCCGCCCGCGCGATCGCGTCGCGCTACGGTTTCCGCCGCTGGCCGGCGCTGGTGCTGCTCAAATCCGGCCGCTACGTCGGTGCGATCGATGGCCTGCGCGACTGGCGCGAGTACCGCGACGAACTGTCGCGGCTGCTCGAGGCCGAATCGAGCCGGCCGCCGACCGTGGGTATTCCCGTCGCGAGCCCAGGTGCCGATGCGGCCGGCCGCGACTGTCACTGAATGACGAACGACGCCGAATCGATTGAGATACCGATGAAAGAGCTTCCGATTCCAGTGCAAGCAGCGTTCGACCCGCACGGTCCCGGCTCGCAGGCCGGCGCGGGCGACGGCCTTGCGCACACGCCGTTTCCGCGCGACCTCCCGGTCTTTACGATGCCGCAGGTGCCCGCGAACGCCGATGCGGCGAGCATCGGTGCGGCGCGTCGCCTGCTGGATCGATTCGTCGAGCAGATGCGCGATGGCGCGCCTCGCCTCGAACTGGTGGCGCTGCCTGCCGACGTCGTGCGAGTGCTCAACGAATCGCTGGGCGAGGGCGAAGTCTGCATCCGCATCGTCGCTCACAACGGCGATGACACTGAAATCCGGATCCAGGAAACGGTGTTTGCCGGCATCTGGCGCGAGCAGCACCTGAAGGGCGACGGCTCGCTGGCGCACGACTGGCTGCAGGCCTGTCCGGTGCCGCCGGTGACCATCGAGCGCGCCCTTGGCGCCGCCAGCTCGCATGTGCCGGCGGTCGAGATGCCGCACGGTGCCATGAATGCGCCGGCACTGATGACCGAGATACGCGAACACGTGCTGCGCTTCAGGCCCGGTCGATCGCCGCACGTGATCAACCTGACGCTGCTGCCGCTGACGGCAGAGGACCGCGAAGTGCTCGACCGCGTCGCGCCGGCCGGGCCGGTGGCGATCCTGTCGCGCGGCTTCGGCAACTGCCGCATCACGTCGACGCGACTGTGCAACCTCTGGCGCGTCCAATACTTCAACAGCATGCAGACGCTGATCCTCAATACGCTCGAAGTGATCGACGTGCCCGAGGTGGCGCTCGCTGCCGCCGAGGACCTCGCCGACAGCCGCGAGCGGCTGCGCGAACTCGTCGATTGGATGGGCGAGGACGGGTCGGCCTGAACGAGGCCCGCGTGATGCGCACCGTGTGGCCGAGCCGAAAGCACCCGCGGGGCCAAGGAAGCGAGATGGCAAGTCACGGCGGCGGCCGCCTCGAGTGCAAGGTCTGCTGGTACGTCTACGACCCGGCCGTCGGCGATCCGGTCTGGCAGATCGCTGCCGGCACCGCGTTCGATGACCTGCCGCCGCACTGGAGCTGCCCGAACTGCGCCGGGGAGAAGAATGGTTTCATCACGCTCGATGAAGACTGCACCGGACGCCGATGATCGGGACGCGCCCGCGCTTGCCGCGCGTGTGCAGGCGGCGTTCGAGCGCATACGGCACCAGCGCATGCAGGGGATGCCGTTCGTCAACGAGGCGCTGCGCGTCGAAATGGTGGGGCTGCGTCGCTGGCGCGGCCTGTGGCTGGGCGTGCTGGTCACGCCGTGGTTCATGAACCTGCTGCTGCTGCCCGACCGCGACGCGGGCGGCGACGCAGCCTCGACGCCGGACTGGCCGAGCGTGCCGGTCGGCGCAACCGCCGCCTTCGATTTTCCCGCCGCCCGGCTGGCGTTCATTTCAGCCCGCGAGACGGGAGCCGGCGAATACCTCGCCTGCTCGCTGTTCTCGCCGATGTTCGAATTTGTCGATCACGAATCGGCGCGGCAGACTGCACAGGCCTGCCTCGCTGCGCTGTTCGACGCCGGCGCTGTGACGCCAGCCGAAAGCGGACCGAAGCCGATTGCGGAGACGGTGACGAAGCGTGACTTCCTGCGCGGACGCTGGCATGGCGAATCAGCAACCGCATCGGGGGAGCAACGATGAGCACGGCAGATCCAGCCGGCGAAATCACGGTGACGGTCAGCGTAGGCGACGGCCGCGTGCAGCGGGTTGCGATCGAATCGACCCGGCCACAGCTCGCCGACCGCATGCTCGCCGGCAAGCCGGCAGCCGAGGCCGTGGCGCTGGTGCCGCAGCTTTTCTCGGTCTGCGGCAGGTCGCAGCACATCGCCGCCGAACTGGCGCTGGGCGCGGCGCGCGGCGGTGAAGCGGCGGTCGACGCGGCCAAGGCGCGGCGCGTCGAAACCGAAATGGCGCAGGAGTACTTGTGGCGTGCGCTGATCGACTGGGCGCGCGCCGCGGGCCAGGTTCCGGACGACAAGACGCTCGCGGCCGCGCGTTCGGCGCTGGCGCATGACGATCGCGACCTGCTGCGAGTGATCGTCGAGCGCGACGTGCTCGCGGCCGATGCGAAGCAGTGGTACGAACACGAGCACGTACCCGACTTCGAAATCTGGATCGCGCGCGGCGCGACGCCGACTGCACGCTTTCTGGGCCAGGTGCAGCGCGACGGCCCTCGCCATGGGGCGAGCGACGTGCCGCTGCTGCCGCCTTTCGATGCGCCGGGCGCCGCACAGCGCATCGTCGCCGCGCTCGACGCGGAAGACGCGTTCGAGCGGCTGCCGCATCGCGATGGCCGGCCGGCCGAAACCGGGGCGATCGCGCGGCTGCGCGAGCAGTCGCTGGTGGCGGCGCTTGGTTCGGTGTACGGCCGCTCGACGCTCGTGCGCTTCGCCGCGCGGGTGTCGGAACTGGCGCGGATCGCCTGTGATGATCCCGCGCCTTCGCCGCTGGCCGGCAGCCTGCGGCTGGGCCCCGGTCGAGGACTGAGCTGGGTCGAAACGGCGCGCGGTCTGCTGCTGCACAAGATCGACCTGGACGGAGAGCGGATCGGCCGCTACCGCGTCGTCGCGCCGACCGAATGGAACTTTCATCCGGACGGCCCGCTGACGCGGGCGATGCTCGGCGTGCACGAACTGTCTGCAGCCGACCTGCGGCAGCGCACCGAATGGCTGGTGCAGTCGCTCGATCCCTGCGTGACGTACCGACTGGACATCGTTCATGCATGAGATGTCGCTGGCCGAAGGCGTGCTCGGCGTCGTGCTGGACGCGGCCCGCGCGCATGAGGACTCCCTGTCGCGAAACGACAAGGACTCGCGCTCGGCAGCGGACCTTCGCGCCCGGTCGTGCGCGGTGCGCACCGTGCGGCTGGAGATCGGCGCCCTGGCGGCGGTCGAATGCGAGGCGCTTCGCTTCGCTTTTGAAGTGGTCAAACTCGGCTCGATCGCCGAGACCGCGGCGCTCGACATCGTCGAGGTGCCCGGCACCGCCTGGTGCCTGCGCTGCAGCCGCAGCCTGACGATCGCCGGGCGCGGCGATCCCTGTCCGCACTGCGGGGGCTATCAGCTGCAGATTACCGGCGGCACCGAAATGCGCGTGAAGGAACTGGAACTGGCCTGAGGAGGTTGTCGATGTGCACGACCTGCGGCTGCGGCAGCGGCCAGACGAAGATCGAAGGCGAAGGCGAGCACACGCACGTGCACGCCGACGGGACGATGCATTCGCATCCGCACACGCATGGCGTTGCCGAAGGCGGCCACGACCATGCGCATCACGATCACCGGCATCACGGTCACGAGCACCTGCACGAACACCAGCACGAGCACGTGCATGCCGACGGCACGCGGCACGCGCACGCGCACAGCCACGCGCACGGGCTCGACCATGATCATGCGCACGAGACTGACGATCAGCACGCGGCGCACGCACACGCGCCGGGACTGTCGGCAGCGCAGAAGGTCCGGATCGAGCGCGACATCCTCGCGGCCAACGACGAGATCGCGGCGCGCAATCGCCGCCGTTTCGAGGCTGCCGGCATCTTTGCGCTCAACCTGGTGTCGAGTCCCGGCGCCGGCAAGACGACGCTGCTGGTCGAGACGATCAGGCGACTCGGCACCGGGGATCCGCTGGTGGTCATCGAGGGCGACCAGCAGACCCGCATTGATGCCGATCGCATTCGTGCCACCGGCTGCAAGGCGATCCAGGTCAACACCGGCAAGGGCTGCCATCTCGACGCCAGCCAGATCGAGCGTGCGCTCGAGGCGCTCGCACCGGCGGAAGACTCGCTGCTGTTCATCGAAAACGTCGGCAACCTGGTCTGTCCGGCGGCGTTCGATCTCGGCGAGGCGCACAAGGTCGTCGTGCTGTCGGTCACCGAAGGCGAAGACAAGCCCCTGAAGTATCCGGACATGTTCGCCGCGGCGCGCTTGCTGCTGCTGGCGAAGATCGACCTGCTGCCGCACGTGGCTTTCGACGTGCAGCGAACGATCGACTACGCGCGCCGTGTGCAGCCGGACATCGAGGTGCTGCAGGTGTCGGCGACCTCCGGCGCCGGCATGGACCAGTGGGTGGCCTGGGTCCGGCGCGGCGCCGAAGCGGCGCGGGAACGCCGGCGCGACAACGCGGCGGCACTGAAGCGAAGCGCGGCCGGGCGCGGGGCGCAGGCCGTTCGATCGCGCTGAGGGACGTAGGTCGGATGGACGGCGCGGTTCTCGCTTCCCGACAGCAGCAGGCACTGCGGATTCGCGGGCGCGTGCAGGGCGTCGGCTTCCGGCCGTTCGTCTACCGGCTGGCCACCGATCTCGGACTCGACGGCTGGGTTCGCAACGACGGCGAAGGCGTGCTGATCGTGCTGGCCGGCGATGACGCACAGCTGGCCAGCTTCCGGGCCAGACTCGATCAGGAGCGGCCCGCGTTGGCGCAGGTCGACAGCGTCGTCTTGATTCCCGCCAGGCGGCTGACGATCGGTCGCGGCTTTCGTATCGAGGCCAGCGGCATCGGCCCGGTGTCCACCGACATCACCCCGGATGCGGCAATCTGCGGCGATTGCCAGGCAGAACTGTTCGATCCCGCCGACCGGCGCTGGCGCTATCCGTTCATCAACTGCACGCATTGCGGCCCACGCTTCACGATCACGCGTGGGCTGCCGTATGACCGGCCACTGACCAGCATGGCGCGCTTCGCGCTTTGTCCGCAGTGCCAAAGCGAGTACGAGGATCCGCGCGACCGGCGCTTTCACGCGCAGCCGAATGCCTGCCCGCTGTGCGGGCCGCAGCTTGCGCTCGTCGATGCGCGCGGCAAGCCGATGGCTGCCGACGATGTGATCGCCGCCGCGGTCGCGCGCATCGCCGGCGGCGGGATCCTGGCCGTCAAGGGGCTTGGCGGATTTCACCTCGTCTGCGACGCGCGCAACGCGACGGCGGTGGCGAAGCTGCGCGCGCGCAAGCAGCGCGATGAAAAACCGTTTGCGGTGATGGTCCCCAATGTCGCCTCGGTGCGGATCTTCGCGCAGGTCAGTGCCGCCGCCGCCGCGCTGCTCGCCTCGGTCGAGCGGCCGATCGTCCTGCTGCCCAAGGCCGACGACAGTGATGCGTTGCTGCCCGGCGTTGCGCCGGGGCTGGCCGAGATCGGCCTGATGCTGCCGTATACGCCGATTCAGTATCTGCTGCTGCACGAGGCCGCCGGCAGGCCGCAGGGCACGGCCTGGCTTGAACAGCCGCAGGCACTGCCGCTGGTGATGACCAGCGCGAATCCTGGCGGAGAGCCGCTGGTCATCGGCAATGACGAGGCGATCGAACGGCTGGGGCATATTGCCGATGCGATCCTGTTGCACGACCGTGACATCGTCGTGCGCTGCGACGACAGCGTCGTTCGCGCCGCCGCTGCGCCCGACCGAGCGCCGGTGTTCATCCGCCGCGCCCGCGGCTACACGCCGGCCCCGATCGAACTGGCCCGCGCCGGGGCCTGTGTGCTGGCCACCGGCGGTCACTTCAAGAACACCGCCTGCCTGACGCGCGGCACGCAGGCGTTTCTGTCGCCGCATAACGGCGATCTCGACAATGCCGCCAGCCGGCAGGCGCTGGAAGAAGCCGTTGCGCACCTGCAGCGGGTGCTCGAGATCCGTCCGGAGGCGATTGCGCACGACTGGCATCCGGATTTCTTCAGCACCCAACTGGCGCTGCGGCTGGCCGACGAACTGAACGTGCCGGCCTTCGGCGTGCAGCATCATCACGCGCACATCGCCGCGCTCGCCGCCGAACATCGGATCGACGTTCCGTTGCTCGGTGTCGCGCTCGACGGCATCGGCCTCGGCGACGACGGCGCCGCGCCCCACTTGGCGGCGGCCGGGCTCTGGGGCGGCGAACTGCTGCGGCTCGATGGCGGCGGCTTCACCCGGCTCGGCCACCTGCGGGAGCTCCCGCTTGCCGGCGGCGACCGCGCCGCGCGCGAACCGTGGCGGATGGCAGCGGCTGTTCTGCATGCGATCGGACGCGGCGACGAGATCGGCGACCGCTTCAGCGCGCAGCGCGCCGCTGCCGCGGTCGCCGAAATGCTGGCGCGCGACGTCAACTGCCCGCGCACCAGCAGCGCCGGCCGCTGGTTCGATGCCGCCGCCGGCCTGCTCGGCGTCAGTGATGTGATGAACTACGAGGGCCAGGCGGCGATGCAGCTCGAAGCGCTGGCCGCACGTCACGGCGGCGTCGCACTCGACAGCGGGC
>JBFGOX010000098.1:0-8267 GCA_041565015.1 Burkholderiaceae bacterium | reverse complement strand
TGGCCATGCAGCGGACTGCAAATCCGTGTACGCCGGTTCGATTCCGACCCCCGCCTCCAGTTATTTCGGTCCGCGCGCCTGTTGATCGGGGCGCGGCTTGACCCGATCAACGCGCGCCGCGGTGGTGAAATCGGTAGACACAGCGGACTTAAAATCCGCCGCTCGCTAATCCGAGCGTGCCGGTTCGAGTCCGGCCCGCGGCACCACTTGGTTTCAAATCGAGTTTTGAAAGTCTTTGACCTGCATTGCGAGCACCAGCACGGCTTCGAAGGATGGTTTGCTTCGGCGGAAGCCTATGAGCGGCAGGTGGCGAGCAGCCAGGTGCAGTGTCCCGTCTGTGGTTCGACGGCCGTCAAGCGGGCGTTGTCAGCGCCGCGGCTGAATCTCGGCGCCGAAGCGCCGGCCAGGCAGGTGGCGGCGATGCCGACCGCCGAACAGATGCAGACTTTCTTCCTGAAGCTGGCGCGCGAGATCGTCGCCAATACCGAGGATGTCGGCGAACGTTTCTCCGAGGAAGCGCGGCGCATCCACTACCGGGAAGTGCCGGAGCGCGGCATTCGCGGCGTCACGACGAAGCAGGAGGCCGAGGCGCTCGAGGAAGAGGGCATCAAGGTGATGCCGATGCCCTTTGCCCATCTGCTCAAGGATCCGCTGCAGTAATCGCGCAGCGGTTCTCAGCGTCTTTCGTACTGCGTGGCACCGAACAGGTTCTGGCGAGCCTGCTCATCGACGAGCGGCTTGCGCCGGTCAGCCAGCACCGTCACGCCACGCTGCACCGCCGGCCGCTCGGCAATCGTGTCGAACCACCGCTTCACGTTGGGGTAGTCGGCCAGATCGACACCCTGGCGGGTGTGCGAACGTGTCCAAGGGAAGGTCGCGATGTCGGCGATGCCGTATTCACCCGCCAGGAAAGGAACTTCACCGAGGCGCCGGTCCAGCACACCGTACAGGCGCTTCGCCTCGTTCGTGTAGCGGTTGATCGCGTACTCGATCGGTTCTGGCGCGTACAGACGGAAGTGATGCGCCTGACCGAACATCGGGCCGACGCCCCCCATCTGGAACATCAGCCACTCAAGCGCCTTGTACTTGCCGCGTACGTCGCCGGGCAGAAACCGGCCGGTCTTGCTCGCCAGATAGATCAGGATTGCGCCGGATTCGAACAGCGAAATCGGTTTGCCGTCGGGCCCGTGGCTGTCGACGATCGCCGGGATCCGGTTGTTGGGGCTGATGCGAAGGAACTCCGGCTTGAACTGGTCGCCGGCGCCGATGTCGACGGCGTGCACGCGATAGGGCAGCCCGCATTCCTCGAGCATGATGTGAACCTTGTGCCCATTGGGCGTGGCCCACGAATACAGGTCGATCATCGCTTGGCTCCTTCTCCTGGCGAAAGCAGAACGTGTTTGGCGAGCGCATTGTGGTGCACTTCGTCGGGGCCATCGGCCCGGCGCAGCGTGGGCGCTGGCGTGTCGGCATGGGCGAACGGAAAGTCGACGCTCGTGCCACCGCCGCCATGCGCCTGTATCGCCCAGTCAGGCGCGGTGCAGGCGGCGTTCGGTGCAATGATCTTCATCATCGCGATCGCAGCGCACGCGGCGTTGTTGCCGACCATGTCCATCATCTGTGCCGCCATCCACTTCACCGCCCGTGCGCGGTCGATCCGGCAGCGCGACCCGGCGATCCGCTTCTGCCAGACCGTCTGCCGTGCCGCCAGCGCGCCGAATCGACTTCTGGATCCTCGTCGCGTCGCTCCAAGCCATGCCGGCTTCGACCATTGCGCGCGTGCCTTCTGTTCCTCAGCAAGCCGCGTCGGCTTCCGGCGCGCGCCGCGCTTCGTACTGGCCTCGATCTCGCAGGGAAAGCGCCGCTCGTTCGGATACACCCGTTCGTCCATGCAAGCGCGCACGCGCGGCTGCGAGTCGAGCACCTTCGGCCAATGATTGAACCGCACGTATTGTCTCGTCTCCGCGGCGACTATCTCCGTGGCAGCGAAGCATAGCGCCGACGCGCAAGTGTCCATTGTCGCTTGCTGGACTGCCGCGTACAGTCACCGTTCGTTCGCGGAAAAGGCAATGAAGGCAATCGTCTGCAGCGAATGGGGAGGCCCGGACAAGCTGATGCTGTCCGAGTTGCCGATGCCGGAGCCGAAGGCCGGTGAGGTTCGCCTGCGCGTGCTCGCCGCCGGCGTGAATTTCCCTGATGCGCTGATCGTCCAGAAGAAATACCAGTTGCAGCCTGCGCTGCCGTTCGTGCCAGGCAACGAGGTTGCCGGCGTCGTCGAGGCGGTGGGCGAAGGGGTCGAACTCGAGCGCGGCACGCGCGTCGTCGCCTTCGTCGGCACCGGCGGCTTTGCCGAATTCGCCTGCGCGAATGCGGCAATGACGATCCCGCTGCCGTCGGCCGTTGCCGATGAAGTCGCGGCGGCCTTCACGATGACCTACGCAACGTCGCACCACGCGCTGCTCGAACGAGCGCAACTGAAACCCGGCGAAACGCTGCTGGTGCTCGGCGCGGCCGGCGGCGTCGGGCTGGCGGCTGTCGAACTCGGCAAGCTGGCCGGCGCGCGCGTCATCGCAGCGGCATCGACGGACGAGAAACTCGCGGCGTGTCGCGCCGCGGGCGCGGACGAGTTGATCAACTACACGACGCAGGACCTGCGCGAAGCAGTCAGAACGCAAACGTCACGCCATGGCGTCGATGTCGTCTACGACCCGGTCGGCGGGAGCTACGCGGAACCCGCATTGCGGGCGATCGCCTGGCGCGGCCGGTACCTGGTGATCGGCTTCGCCAACGGAGAGATTCCATCGATCAGGCTGAATCTGGCGCTGCTGAAGGAAGCGTCGCTCGTCGGCGTCTACTGGGGCGAATTCGCCAAGCGCGAGCCGGAGCGCAACGCGAAGATGATCGCCGAACTGATGCGCTGGCTCGCGCAGGGTCGGCTCAAGCCGCACGTGTCGCGCGTCTATGCGCTGGAAGAAACGCCGCAGGCCATCGACGATCTGCTGCACCGGCGGGCGATCGGCAAGCTCGTCATTCGCCCATGAAAGGTCGCGTCAACGCCGGCCTGCGTTTTTGCCGGAGCTGCGGAGGCGAGGCGATGAAGCTGATCGCGTTCGCCGTGCTCGCCTGCCTGCTGATTGCGTCGTCGAACGCGCACGGCGAACGGGCGATCACGAAGGACATCGTCGTCGACGCCACGCTCGATCAGGCCTGGGACGCGTGGACCACGCGCGAGGGGATCACGAGCTTCTTCGCGCCGGACGCACGGATCGAGCCGAGCGTCGGCGGCGCGTTCCACATCCATTTCGACCCGATGGCGCCTGATGGCCTGAAGGGCGCCGATGACATGCGGTACATGGCGTTGCAGCCGAAGAAGATGATCTCGTTCGACTGGAATGCGCCGCCGAGCCTGCCCGAAGCGCGCAGGCAGCGCACGTTCGTCGTCGTGCGCCTGGAGCCGCTCGGCGAGCGGCAGACGCGCGTCCACTTGCACCACATCGGCTGGGGCGATGGCGGCGAGTGGGACAAGGCCTTTGCCTACTTCGACCGTGCGTGGGGCAATGTGCTCGCGAGCCTGAAGCAGCGCTTCGAGTCCGGCCCGAAGGACTGGACCGAGTGGCTGGAGCAGTTGCGCAAGTGGCGGGAACAGACTCAGCAGAAGAAATAGCCGCGCGGCGGGCGACGCCCTGGCGGTTGCGCCGGCCATGTGCGGCGTGAGCCGCTACCGCTGATCAAGACGGCGCCGTCCCGGTATCGCTAGGATCCCGTCTGGTCGATAACGGTTTGCACGGAGGCGCCATGGCTGACGATCGCTTCAAGCTGACGTACTCGACGATGTTCGACCCACCGCCGTCGCTGCACGAGTGCTTTGATGTGGCGCTGGACTCGGCGAAGTCGGACTTCGGCCGCGATTATCCGATGTGGATCGGCGGCAAAGCGCACACCGCCTCATCGGCGTTCGACGTTCGCTCGCCGATTGACCAGGAATGGCTGATCGGCCGATTTCCGCTTGGCCGCGCCCAGGATGCCGCAGATGCGGTCGACGCTGCGCAACGCGCGTTTCCGGCCTGGGCCGCGAGGTCGTGGCGCGATCGGACCGGGCTACTGCGACGGGCGGCGGCACTGATCGAAGAGCGCGTGTACCAAATCAGCGCTGCGGTGGCGATCGAAGTTGGCAAGAACCGCATGGAATCGCTCGGCGAGGTGCAGGAAACCGCCGACCTGATCAGCTGGTACTGCGACCAGATGGAAGCGAACGACGGCTTCGTGCGCGACCTGCCGAACGATCCGCTGCCGGGCTTCGTCAGCCGCAATCGGACGGTGCTGAAGCCTTATGGTGTGTGGGCGGTAATTGCGCCGTTCAACTTCCCGTTCGCGCTGGCCGGCGGGCCGGTCGGCGCGGCATTGGTGGCGGGCAACACGGTGGTGTTCAAGGTGGCCAGCGACACTGCATTGTCCGGCTGGCTGTTGCTCGAGGCGCTGCGCGACGCGGGCCTGCCGGATGGCGTGGTCAACTACGTCACCGGCGCCGGCGGCGAGGTCGGCGGCGCGCTCGTCGATGATTCGCGAATTGCCGGCGCGACGTTTACCGGCTCATATGAGGTCGGCATGGCGATCGTGCGCAAGTTCGCGCAGAGGCACTGGCCGCGGCCGTGCATCGCCGAAATGGGCGGCAAGAACGCAGCGATCGTCAGCCGGCACGCCGATCTGGAGCGTGCCGCGCTCGGCATCATGCGCTCGGCGTTCGGGCTGCAAGGACAGAAGTGCTCGGCGTGTTCGCGCGTGTATGTCGAGCGCAGTGTCGCGGAGCCGCTGCGCAAGCGGCTGGTCGAGCTGACCGAGAAGATCCGCGTCGGCGATCCTACGCTGCGCGATAACTGGATGGGCCCGGTGATCAACCGGACGGCTTTCGCGCGCTATATGAAGTGCAGCGAGAATCTGGGCAAGCACGGTCGAGTCTTCACCGGCGGCCGCTCGCTGGCCGAGGGCGAAATGGCGCGGGGGTATTTTGTCGCGCCGACGGTGGCCGCTGCGCCGCTGGACTACAGCTTGTGGCGCGACGAGAAATTCATTCCGCTGGTGCTGATCGGCGAGGTCGACACGGTCGATGAAGGCATTGAGCTGGCTAACCGTTCCGAATACGGATTGACGGCCGGCATCTATGGTTCCCCCGAGGAAGTCGAGCGTTTCCATCGGCACATCGAAGCCGGCGTGACGTACGCCAACCGGCCGCAGGGGGCCACGACCGGCGCCTGGCCCGGGTATCAGCCCTTTGGCGGCTGGAAGGCCAGCGGCACGACCGGCAAGGCGATCGGCAGTTTCTACTACCTGCAGCAGTACCTGCGCGAGCAGTCGCAGACGGTCGTCGAATGACAGCCCTGGGGCGGCCGGCGACGTTGCGAGGCTACAGCGGCTTCTTCAGCCAGTGCCCGAGCTCGCCGATGATGCCGCGGCGGAAAGCCAGCACGCAGATGACGAAGATCAGGCCCTGCACGACGGTGACCCAGGCACCGAGCTGCGCCAGGTAGTTCTGCATCGTGATGATGATCGCGGCGCCGACGACCGGGCCGAAGATCGTGCCGAGCCCGCCGAGCAGCGTCATCAGCACCACTTCGCCGGACATCGTCCAGTGCACGTCGGTCAGCGACGCCAGCTGGAACACGATGACCTTGGTTGCTCCAGCCAGTCCGGCAAGACTCGCCGACAGCACGAACGCCATCAGTTTGTAGCGGTCGGTGTCGTAACCGAGCGAAATCGCCCGGCTCTCGTTCTCGCGGATTGCCTTGAGCACCTGGCCGAACGGCGAGTGCACGACGCGATAGATCAGCAGGAAACCCGCCAGAAAGACGACCAGCACAACGCTGTACATCGCCAGTGGTTCCGACAGATCGAGCAGACCGAACAGGTGGCCGCGCGGCACCGCCTGGATGCCGTCCTCGCCGCCGGTGAATGGTGCTTGCAGCGAAAAGAAGAAAACCATCTGCGCCAGCGCCAGCGTGATCATCGCGAAGTAGATGCCCTGGCGACGGATCGCCAGCATGCCGGCCAGATAACCGAGCACTGTGGCGCAGGCGGTGCCGAAAAGGATCGCCAATTCCGGCGTGAAACCCCAGATCTTGGCCGCGTGCGCCGATGCGTAGCCGGCACTGCCTAGGAACATCGCGTGGCCGAAGGACAACAGACCGCCGAAGCCGATAAGCAGGTTGAAGGCGCAGGCGAACAGCGCGAAGCACATCACCTTCATCATGAAAACCGGGTAGATGAAGAACGGCGCCACGACCAGGAAGGCGGTCATGAAGAAGAACGTCTTGCGCTGGATGCGCAGTTCATCCGCGATCTTCGAGACGGGCGGATTGGGTTTGCTGCCGGCGGCTTCGATCATTTCTGGGTTCCGAACAGCCCTGCCGGCCGGATCAGCAGCACGATGGCCATGATGATGAAGATCACCGTGCTCGACGCCTCGGGGTAAAAGACCTTGGTCAGGCCTTCGATCACGCCGAGGCCGAAGCCGGTCAGGATCGCGCCCATGATCGAACCCATGCCGCCGATGACGACGACTGCGAACACGACAATGATCAGATCACCGCCCATCTGCGGGCTGACCTGGTAGATCGGTGCCGCCATCACGCCGGCCAGCGCTGCCAGACCAACGCCGAAGCCGTAGGTCAGCGTGATCATGCGCGGCACGTTGATGCCGAAGGCCTGAACCAGTTGCGGGTTTTCGGTGGCGGCGCGCAGATAGGCGCCCAGCTTGGTGCGCTCGATCACGTACCAGGTCGACAGGCAAACGATCAGCGAGGCGATGATCACCCAGCCGCGATAGTTGGGCAGGAACATGAAACCCAGGTTCTGTCCGCCGAGAAGTTCCTGCGGAATACGGTAAGGCTGCCCCGACGAGCCATATTCATTGCGAAACAGGCCCTGGATGATCAACGCCAGGCCAAAGGTCAGCAGCAACCCGTACAGGTGGTCGAGCTTGTAGAGCCGCGAGAGCATCGTGCGCTCGATCACTACGCCGGTGGCGCCGACGATGAGCGGCGCGAGCGCCAGCGACCACCAGTAGCCGATGCCGAGCTTGTTGAACAACAGGTAGGCGCAGAACGCGCCCATCATGTACTGGGCGCCGTGTGTGAAATTAATGATGTTGAGCAGGCCGAAGATGACGGCCAGCCCGAGCGACAGCAGCGCATAGAACGAGCCGTTGATCAGGCCGATCAACAACTGGCCGAACAGGGCTTGCGTCGGTATGCCGAAGATTTCCACGAACTCGCTCGATGCGTTTCAGGAAGCGTGGCCCCGGCGCAGGCCGGGAACCCAGTTGCTGCTGTCTACTTGGATCCCGGCCTGCGCCGGGATGATCCGAAGCCGCGCTTTGGCGCGTGGCTTCAGGTCACTTCTTCACCAGCGGGCAATCGCCTTGGTCGATCGGACGGAACGCTTCGTTGGCCGGGATCGTGGCGCGGATCTTGTACAGGTCCCACGGCCCCTTCGATTCGGCCGGCTTCTTGACCTCGACCAGCAGGGCCGGATGAATCTTGCGGCCGTCGGCGCGAACGGTACCCTTGCCGAACAGCGGATCATCGGTCGGCATTTCCTCCATCTTGGCGATCACTTTGGTGCCGTCGTCGGTCTTGGCCGCTTCGACTGCTTTCAGGTAATGCAGCACCGATGAATAGACGCCGGCGTGGATCATCGTCGGATAGTTGTTGCGCGGTGCCTTTTCCGAAAAGCGCTTGGCAAAAGCACGACTCGCATCATCCCGGTCCCAGTAGAAGGTCTCGGTAAAGATCAGCCCTTGCGCGGTCTGCAGGCCCAGCGCCTTGATGTCGGTCAGGAACACCAGCAGGCCGGCGAGGTTCTGGCCGCCCTTGACGATGCCGAATTCGGCCGCCTGCTTGATCGAGTTGATCGTGTCGCCGCCGGCATTGGCCAGGCCGATGATCTTCGCCTTCGACGCCTGCGCCTGCAGCAGGAACGACGAGAAGTCGGTTCCCGGGAACGGCGTGCGCACCTTGCCCAGCACCTTGCCGCCGTTTTTCAGCACCACCGCCTCGGTGTCGCGTTCGAGCGCATGGCCGAACGCGTAATCGGCTGTCAGGAAGAACCAGGTGTCGCCGCCGGTCTTGACGATCGCGCTGCCTGTGCCGTTGGCCAGCATCCAGGTGTCATAGGTCCAGTGGATCGTGTTCGGCGAGCAGGCCTTGCCGGTCAAGTCCGATGTGGCGGCCCCGGATACGAGGAACGCCTTGCCCTTCTCCTTGGTGATCTGG
>JBFGOX010000097.1:0-8295 GCA_041565015.1 Burkholderiaceae bacterium | reverse complement strand
GGCGCAGCTCCTCGCCCTGCTCGCCGAACATGTGCGTGCCGCGGCCGACGCAGGACACGTAAACGGCGCCCTTGGCAGCGACCGGGCGGCGCCGCGTTTCGGACTGTTCGTGCAGGTGGTCGCGGATTTCAGCGCAGATGCGCGTCAGGTCCTTACGCGCGGCGGTTTCGTCGCGCACGCAGAAGCGCACGGTCTGCCCGCATTCGACCGGCGTGCCCACTGCCACGGCGCCGCGCGAAGGATCGATCGCCACGACCGGCCGTACCAGGTAATCGTCGCGCAGCCGTCGCTCGCGCGCCGCGCGTACCGGCTCCGGCTCGATGCCGACGAACAGCAGCCCGCGCCGGCCAAGCACCTTCAACTGGGCCAGCGCCTCGCGGGTGCGCTCGTTCGAATTCAGCGCCGCGACATTCTCGACAATGCCGGCATCGCGCAGCAGCACATCGAATGCGCGCTCCTCGTCGAGCATGGCGATCAGGTTGTCTTCGCCGGCGGTGATCTTGCGCCGGCGGCTGCCCGGCAGCGGGTGGCAGCCCTGCGTGACGCGCGAGACCAGCGGCACGTCGGCCGCGAACACCACGCCGGACAGCCCGCCCTGCAGCACGCGATCGGCGATCGTCACCGGCGCTTCGCGGCCGCTGGCGAGGCCGCCGAACAGGTGGCCGCTTTCGACCTTGTGCGCCATGTCCTCGATCAGGCCGGGCAGTCCGGGCGCGAACGGGTCCGCATGCACCAGCGCGGTATAGGCCGCGGCGGTAGAGCGGTCGGTCCGCGTGCCGCGTGCCGGCGGCCGCTGTGTGCCGGAAAACACGTTGAAGCTTCCCGGCACGAATCGTCCGAGCATGATCGCCAGCGCCGCCTCGTCGATGTACTCGACGCCAGTGGCGCAGATCGCAGAGGCGCTGGCGCCGACCCAGTTGGCGATGCCGGTGCGCAGCTTCAGCAGCGCGAGCATCGCCGCTGCCTGTGGCTGCAGCGCTTCGGTCAGGTAGATGAAGCCGAGATTGGCGCCGCGTTGGGTCGATGCGTCGCCGGCCTGGTCGGCAAGCTGCGCCAGACACAATTCGACAGCCGTCGTGCCATCGGGATGCGCCGCGTGCGCGTAGCGGAAACGCATGACCTGCTGCTTATCCTTGGCTGCTTCGCTTCTTGCGTGCTCGTGCCTTCTTGGCTTTGGCTGGGCGCGGCTTCGCTTCCGCGCTCTCCGCCGCCGCGGCCCTGGCTGCCGCCTGCGCTTCCGCCGCGGCGGTGGCGGCGATGCGCGTGAACTGCTCCTGCAACGTGTTCCACCACGCCGTCGGATTCAGCGGCAACGGTGCGGCGGCCGGCGCGGCTGCCGCGCGCGCACCGCGGCGCTTGCGCGAGCCGGACGCCGGTGCCGGCACGGGGATGGGCGAAGGCGCGGTCACCGGTGCGACCCTTGGCATCACGGCGGGCGCGGCCATCGTTGGTTGCCCGGCCGGGTAGGGCCAGTTGGCGGCAGTTGCCGCTGCCGACTCCGTCGGCGCCGCGCCCGCCAGCATTGCGCCGCCGAATGACTTCAGCGTCGCGATCGTGTTGCGCTGGACTTCGAGGCTCTGCACCGTCGTTCGAAGCATGCTCAGGTTCAGGTTCAGCCACTGCTCGACCGCGCGCAGGTCGGCGATGCGCTTGTCGAGTTCCTCAACGTCGAGTGTCGGCGCGATCATCGACGGCAACGTCTGCGGCAGGCGGGTGGCAAACTGGGCCATGCTCGCCGGGGTGGGCAGCGCTGGCAGCCCGGTCACGCCCCAGACCTTCTTCACCAGGTCGAAGCCTTCGCTGACGCCGATGAAAGGCAGCGTGCCTGCCTTGCTCTTGCCGGTCATCATCTCCTCCGCGTGGCTGATGAATTCAGTATCGCATCTGCCGCGTCAGCGGCGCGGCTTCGGCGCCGGCGCGACCTTCTGCTCGATGGCGCCGAAGATCGACTGCCCGCCCGTATCGACCATCTCGATGCGCACGGTGTCGCCGTACTTCATGAACGCCGTGGCGGGCTTGCCGTCGGCGATCATCTCCAGCGCCCGCTTCTCCGCGATGCACGAATAGCCCTTCGACGCGTCCTTGTTGCTGACGGTGCCCGAGCCGACGATGCTGCCGGCGCGCGCGTTGCGCGTCTTGGCGAGGTGCGCGATCAGCTGGGCAAAATCGAAAACCATGTCGACACCCGCTTCCGCTGCGCCGACCTGAACGCCGTTCCAGTGCACGATCAGCGGCCGATTCACGCGGCGGCCGTCCCAGGCATCGCCGAGTTCGTCCGGCGTGGCCGCGACCGGCGAAAACGCGGTCGCCGGCTTGCTCTGGAAGAATCCGAAGCCCTTGGCCAGTTCGGCGGGAATCAGATTGCGCAAGGACACGTCGTTGACCAGCATCAGCAGCCGGATACGGGAAGCCGCCTGGTCAGCTGTCGCACCCATCGGCACGTCGTCGGTGATCACGGCGACCTCGGCTTCGAAGTCGATGCCGAAGTCCTCGCTGCGACAGACGATGTCCTCGCAGGGCCCGAGCAGATCGTCGCTGCCGCCCTGATACATCAGCGGGTCGGTCCAGAACGATTCCGGCATCTCGGCGCCGCGCGCTTTGCGCACCAGTTCGACATGATTGACGTAGGCCGAGCCATCCGCCCACTGATAGGCGCGCGGCAGCGGCGCCATGCACTGACACGGGTCGAAGGCGAACGCGTGGCGCGCGCGCCCCTCGTTCAGCGTCTGATAGAGGTCGTTCAACTGTGGCGCGATGAAGGGCCAGTCATCGAGCACCTGCTGCAGGCGGCCGGCAACGCCGCTGGCCAGGTGCGCCGTGGTCAGATCGCGCGAGACGACGATCAACTGTCCGTCACGGGAGCCATCGCGCAGGGTGGCAAGCTTCATCGTTGAATTCGATCGGGGGTTCGCGGGTATCTTAGCGGTGGTCTCCCGCTTCTCGACCGCCTGTTGCCGTGGTGCGCGCATCGCCGTCGGCGATCGTTCTGGACCGCGCGTTGCACGAATATTCGCTGACCGTGATGCCCGTATTGACTGTCATTGCAGGACCATCGCCATGGGCGCGGGCGACGCTGGTCCTGCTGGCGACACTGCTGGTCCATGCTTGGGTGCTCGAGCGTGTGCAGCGCTCGCTGGCCGGCGCGCCGCCGCCCGAGCCCTTGGCGACGGTCGCCGCGCGGCTGCTGCCGCCTCCCGTCGCCGTCGCGCCCCCGCCGGCGGTCGCACCGCCGATGCCGAGACCGCGGCCGGTGCGCACGCGACGTCCGGCGCCGGCGGCGCCGCAACCGGTGACGTCGGTGCCCGATGCGACGCCGATACCGGCGACCAATGAGGTGTCGCCGACTGCCGACGCCGGGCCGGCTGCCGCTGCACCGCCCGAGCCCGAATTCGAGGCGGCGCTGACCTCACCCCCCGTCGCGATGAATGCCGAACGGCCGGCCGAGAGCGGCGCCGCCGCCGAGGCGATCGAATTCGACGCGGCCGGGCCGGCACTGCATGTCGCACTGGCCAGACTGCCGGCGGTGAACGCGGCACTGCCCGCCGCGGCGCGCTATGTCTACCGCACGACGAACTCGGAGCTGCGAGTGGCCAGCGGCACCACGACCGTCGACTGGTCACTCGCTGCCGACGGTCGCTATCGTCTTCGACTGGCAACGACAACGATCGGCATGACGCTGCTCGAACTCGAATCGCAGGGCATGCTGCGTGCCTTCGGGCTGGCGCCTGAGCGCTACGTGGAAACGCGCGTGCGCCGCGGCGCGGCAGCGGCGAATTTCGACTGGGAAGTCCGCCGAGTCACCTTCAGCGCCCGTACGCACGAACAACCGCTGCCCGACGGGGTGCAGGATCGCATCTCCTTCCAGTTCCAGCTGATGCTGCTCGGGCAAGCGCTGCCCGAGCGCTTCAAACCCGGCCGACAGACCGTGCTGCGCATCGCCAGCCGCGACGATGTCTCGACCTACCGTTTACGATCGGCCGGTCGCGACACGACGAGCACCGGAATCGGCACGCTCGACACGGTGAAGGTCGAGCGCGTCGTCGAACGCGAATCGGACGCCAAGGTCGAGGTCTGGCTGGCGCCGGATCACGGTTGGCTGCCGGCGCGTCTGCGCTTCACCGATCGGCATGGCCGAATCACCGAAAGCGTTCTCGAATCGACCTCGGCGCCATGAAATACGTCATTCGAACAGTTTTGGGTTGCGCGCTGCTGCCTTTCGTCGCCGCCGCCGGTGGCGCCGAGATCGCCTGCGTGGATGGCGCGCCGCTGGCCTCTTCGGTGCGGCTCGAGTACGCGATCGCCGCTACCGCCCGCTCGATCCTGACGCTGCGGGGCGATGGCGCCGTCGTCTTTAGGCGCAGCGGCGACACCTACACGATGGAGTCATCGCTGCAGGCGTTGGGTATCTTCGAGGCGCATCAGAGTTCGATCGGCGCCATCAGGCCGACCGGCCTGGTGCCGCGTTCATTCACCCAGCGCACCAGCCGGCGGCCGCCGCGCAGCGTCAGTTTCGACTGGGCCGCGAAGCGCGTGACGTTCAGCCAGAACGGCGAGACGGCGCCAACACGACCACAGATGCAGGATCGGCTCAGCCTGCTGATGCAGCTGAGCTGGCGCCACCGCAACGAACCGGGCGTGCGCGAAATCGAGTTGCCGGTCGCCGGTCTGAAGCACGAGTCGGACTATCACTTCACGTCGCAGGGCGTGCAGACGGTGGCCGTGCCGGGAGGCCGATTCGAGACCGTGAAATTCGATCGACGCAAGGAAGACGGCGACGACGCGCTCGAGGTCTGGCTGGCGCCCAGCCTGTGCTCGCTGCCGGTTCGCCTGCGCTTCAGCGACGACAAGGGACTGGTCGTCGACCAGCAACTGCGCGCGATCCAGCCCCTGTAGAGAACACCGCGGTCCCGGCTCAGCGCACTTTTGTTCCGCTCAGTTCCGGCTGTGGCGGCGGGTAAGACGGCGCCAGTTCGCGCAAGGTCGCCAGCAGGATCTCGGTGACCATCAGATTGCGGTGCGTCTTGCTGTCGGCCGGGATCACGTACCAAGGCGCGTGCTTCGTGCCGGTCTTGCCCAGCAGGTCCTGGTAGGCGCTCTGGTACGGTTCCCAGAACTTGCGCTCCTCGATGTCCTGCGGGTTGAATTTCCAGTGCTTGTCCGGGTCGTCGATGCGTTCCTGCAGTCGCTGGCGCTGCTCGTCATTCGAAATGTGCAGAAAGCATTTGATGAGCGTCGTACCGGTCTCGGTCAGCAGCCGTTCGAAGTCGATGATGTGCGCGAAGCGCCGGTTGCGCTCGGCTTTGTCGATCCAGCCGCGCACGAATTCGATCAGCACCGCTTCGTAGTGCGAGCGGTTGAAGATGACGATCTCGCCGCGGCCCGGAACGTCGCGATGATGCCGCCACAGGTAGTCACGGTCCTTCTCGGGGTCGGTCGGTGCCCGATACGACACCGCGCGCACGCCAAGCGGATCGACCGCCTGGAACACCGCGCGGATCGTGCCGTCCTTGCCGCTGGTGTCCATTCCCTGCAGCAGCAGCAGGACCTTGTGCTGGCGCAGGGCGAAAAAGCGGTCCTGCACGGTCGCCAGTTCAGCCGACAGTTCGGCCACGCGGGCCTTGTTGGCGGCCTTGTCGCCGACGGCAAAGGGCTTGGCCGCCGGATCGAAGCGCGCAAGACGTACTCGCCCGGGCTTGTCGATGCGATAGGTCTTCAGTGCGTTGGCCATTCGGGTCTCCGCAATGTCGTCGCGCAGGCGGCGAGCGAGGTCGAGCTTAGCGGCTACTCGTCTAGGGCAAACCCTGACCGGCGCGGTCCAGTTCGCGTGCCTGCGGTGTGATCACGGTCTTGCTGCGTTGCGTGATTGTTTGGATTCGTGCGCCGGAATACGATTGTTGTGGCAGCACAGCAAGGATGTCAGTTGCCTGCGCCAAAGCCCCGCTGGGCCCACCCGTCGGGATTCGATGTTCAAGGAGACGTCATGAATGCACCCATGAGTCGCCGCCAGTTCTTCCGGATCTGTGCGGCGGGAATGGGCTCGTCTTCGGTAGTTGGCTTAGGGCTTTCGCCCGGCGCCGCATTGGCCGAGGTACGCGCCTTCAAACTTGCACGCACGACCGAGACACGCGGCACCTGCCCGTACTGCTCGGTCAGTTGCGGCGTGATCATGTATTCGCTGGGCGACAAGGCGAAGAACGTCAAGAGCCGCATCATTCACATCGAAGGCGATCCCGACCATCCGGTCAATCGCGGTACGTTGTGCCCGAAGGGCGCGGCGCTGCTCGACTTCGTGCAAAGTCCCAACCGGCTGACACATCCGGAAGTGCGCGAACCCGGCGCCAAGGAGTTCAAGCGCATTTCCTGGGACGAGGCGCTGACGCGAATCGCCAAGCACATGAAGGCCGACCGCGACGCCAACTTCGTCGAGAAGAACGACAAGGGCGAGACGGTCAACCGCTGGAACACCACCGGCTGGCTGGTCTCCAGCGCCATCACCAACGAAGCGGGCTATCTGGCGGTGAAGATGGCCCGCGGGATGGGCGTCACAGCGATCGATACCCAGGCGCGCATTTGACACGCCCCGACGGTGGCCAGTCTGGCCCCGACGTTTGGGCGCGGTGCGATGACCAATCACTGGGTCGACATCAAGAACGCTGACCTCATCCTAATCATGGGCGGCAATGCCGCCGAAGCGCATCCCTGCGGCTTCAAGTGGGTGACCGAGGCGCTCGAGCATCGCAAGGCGAAGCTCGTCGTCGTCGACCCGCGCTTCACCCGCTCGGCGGCGGTGGCCGACTACTACGCGCCGCTGCGCGTCGGCACCGACATCGCCTTCCTCGGTGGCGTCATCAACTACCTGCTGACGAACAACAAGTTCCACGACGAATACGTCCGCAAGTACACGAACGCCAGCTTCATCGTCAAGGACACCTTCGCGTTTGAAAACGGCATCTTCTCCGGCTACAACGCCGAGCGGCGCAGTTATGACCGCTCGCAGTGGGGCTACGAGATCGGCGCCGACGGCTACGCAGTGGTCGACGAGACGCTCGCCAACCCGCGCTGCGTGTTCCAGCTGCTGAAGACGCACTTCAGCCGCTACACGCCGGAGATGGTCGAGAAGATCTGCGGCACGCCGAAGGACCAGTTCCTGAAGGTGGCCGAGATGATCGGCTCGACCGGCACGCCCGATCGCGTGATGACGATCATGTACGCGCGCGGCTGGACGCAGCATTCGGTCGGTTCGCAGAACATCCGCAGCATGGCGATGATCCAGCTGCTGCTCGGCAACATCGGCCGGGCCGGCGGTGGCGTGAACGCGCTGCGCGGGCATGCCAACGTGCAGGGCATCACCGACATGAATGCGGTGCAGGGCGTGCTGCCCGGCTACCTGCGCATGGCCGGCGACGCCGAGCAGGACTTCCAGAAGTACCTGGACGCCCGCGCGCTGAAGCCGCTGCGGCCGAACCAGATGAGCTACTGGCAGAACTTCCCGAACTTCTTCGTCAGTCTGCAGAAGGCGTTGTGGGGCGAGGCGGCGAACAAGGACAACAACTTCGCCTACGACTGGATGCCGAAGAACGACAAGGCCTACGACGTGCTGGCCATGTTCGAGTACATGTACCAGGGCAAGATGAACGGCATGGTCGTCAACGGCTTCAACCCGATCGCTGCCGTGCCGAACGTCAAGAAGCTGTCGGCGGCGCTGTCGAAGCTGAAGTACCTGGTGATCATGGACCCGCTGCGAACCGAAACGGCGGAGTTCTGGAAGAACTACGGCGAGTTCAACAACGTCAAGTCCGAAGACATCAAGACCGAGGTCTTCCGTCTGCCGACGTCGTGCTTCGCCGAGGATCCCGGCAGCTTCACCAACTCCGGCCGCGTGCTGCAGTGGAAGTGGGCCGGTGCCGATCCCCCGGGCGAGGCCAAGACCGATCGCGAGGTCATCGCCTCGCTGTTCGTGAAGGTCCGCGACATGTACGCCAAAGAGGCGGGCAAGTTCCCGGATCCGATCGTCAAGCTGGCCTGGAACTACAGCAGCGCGACCAATCCGACCGCCGAAGAAGTGCTGCGCGAGATCTCCGGTCGGGCGATCACCGACCTCGTCGATCCAAAGGACCCGACCAAGGTGCTCGTGAAGGCGGGCGAGCAGCTGGCCGGCTTCGGTCAGCTCAGGGCCGACGGCAGCACACTGTCGGGCAACTGGCTGTACTGCGGTGCCTGGTCGCAGGCCGGCAACCTGACTGCGCGGCGCGACACCGCCGATCCGGGCGGCATGGGCAGCTACCTGAACTGGGG
>JBFGOX010000096.1:0-8392 GCA_041565015.1 Burkholderiaceae bacterium | reverse complement strand
GCGTGAATTTCCGACGCCGCGCGGGACGAGCGCGGTCAGGCGAGGAACAGCCGGTACGCGGGATGCCGGCTTTCGTCCCAGTGGCGGTAACCGAGCGTGGCGAGGAACGCCTTCAGCTGCTTGTTCTCGTCGGCCGGCACCTGCATGCCGACCAGGATGCGGCCGTAGTCGGCGCCCTGGTTGCGGTAGTGGAACAACGAAATGTTCCAGTTCGGCGACATGCTGGTCAGGAATTTCATCAACGCGCCGGGCCGCTCGGGGAACTCGAAGCGATAGAGCAACTCGTCTCTTGCCAGCGGCGAGCGGCCGCCGACCAGGTGGCGCAGGTGCTGCTTGGCGAGTTCGTCGTCGGTCAGGTCGAGCGTGGCAAAGCCGTGCCTTTCGAAGTTGCGCGCCAGCACCTTGGCATCGTTACGGTCGGCGAGCTGGATGCCGACGAAGATATGCGCCTCCTTGCTGTCGGCAATGCGGTAGTTGAATTCGGTGACATTGCGGTTGCCGACCAGCGCGCAGAAGCGCTTGAAGCTGCCGCGCTGCTCCGGAATCGTCACCGCAAAGACGCCCTCGCGCTGCTCGCCGACCTCGGCCCGCTCGGCGACGAAACGCAGCCGGTCGAAGTTCATGTTCGCGCCGCAGGCAATCGCCACCAACGTCTTGCCCCTGAGTTTTTCGCGGCCGACATAGGCCTTCATGCCGGCGATCGCCAGCGCGCCGGCTGGCTCAAGGATCGAGCGCGTGTCCTGAAACACATCCTTGATTGCCGCGCAGATGGCGTCGGTATCGACGGTCAGCACCTCGTCGACGAAGAGCTTCGCCAGCCTGTACGTCTCCTCGCCGACGAGCCGCACGGCGGTGCCGTCGGAGAACAAGCCCACGTCGTGCAGCTGCACACGACGGCCGGCGGCAAAAGACCGTGCCATCGCGTTCGAGTCCTCGGTCTGCACGCCGATCACCCGGATGCCGGGTTGCAGCGCCTTGATGTACGCCGCCACGCCGGCAATCAGTCCGCCGCCGCCGATGGCGACGAACACCGCATGGATCGGCCCGTGTTCGACCGGATGGTGCTGGCGCAGGATCTCCATGCCGATCGTGCCCTGGCCGGCGATGACGTCCGGATCGTCGAAGGGATGGACGAAGGTCAGCTTCTTTTTTTTCTGCAGCGCCAGCGCGTGGTCGTAGGCGTCCGAATACGAATCGCCGAACAGCACCACCTGCGCGCCGCGCGCGCGCACCGCGTCGATCTTCACCTGCGGCGTGGTCACCGGCATCACGATCACCGCCTTGCAACCGAGCTTGGCGGCGGCCAGCGCCACGCCCTGCGCGTGGTTGCCCGCGCTGGCCGCGATGACGCCGCGCTTCAGCGTCGCCGGCGGCAGGTTGACCATCTTGTTGTAGGCGCCGCGCAGCTTGAAGCTGAACACCGGCTGCAGATCCTCGCGCTTGAGAAGCACGCGGTTCGAAAGCCGTGCCGACAGCTGCGGCGCGAGCTCCAGCGGCGTTTCCTCGGCGACGTCGTAGACGCGCGCATTCAGGATGCGGCGCAGATATTCCTGTGCGGGCATCGACCCCACTCCATCCCCGTTCCGATAGCGCGGCAAAAGTAGCACGCGGCTGCAGCGGCCTTGGCCGGGAGTGCTGCACCGCTGCGGTCGGCGGCGCTGGCCTTCGCCGCACTGGATCGGTGCGCCGGCAATGCCTTTTGGGGACTTTCCACCGGTCCGCGGCTGCCGGCCTCGGCCGGTCGACGCCCGGCATCGCCTTTGAACCGAAAACCGCGACAGCGCAACTCACGCAACGCCCAGACCGGCCTATTCGCTTCCGAGGTGACGACAATGACCAAGCCCTATTCGCGCCCTTCTTCCGCTGCCCGCACCTTGCTTGCCGCCGCTGCCGTCGTCGCAACGGTTTCGACTGCCGGCTTCATCGACTATCTGGCGACCGGTTACGCCACTGCAGGCCACCTGGCCGCGAAGGCACAGTCGCTGATCGTCGCCGACAAGCGCTGAAGCGACTGTTCCAAAGCCCCGCGCCGGCCGCCGCCGGCGTGGTGGCGGCGGCTTCGCGTCACACGGGTTGCGCGCCTGCGACAAAGAGCTTCGGTTGCTAGCGACCGCCGGCGCATGGCATTGCCCGAGCATCGACGTGGCCGGCGCCGGCGCTCTTGAGTCCTTGCCAGCGATTCGCTCGGTCTTTGCCAAGCACTCCGCCGCGTACGATGCCGGCATGGACGATGCCGACGCGCCGCCGTTTGCCGGGTTGACCCCGGACGCCGTGCTCAACGCCGTCGACAGCATCGGTCTGGTGACCACCGGAACACTGCTGCCGCTGAACAGCTATGAAAACCGCGTGTTCCAGATCGGCGTCGAAGAGACCGACGGCCGGGCGGGCTTCGTCGTCGCCAAGTTCTATCGCCCTGCGCGCTGGAGCGATGCGCAGATCGTCGAGGAGCACGCGTTCGTCGAACAGCTGGTTGCGAGCGAAGTGCCTGCGGTACCGGCGCTGTCGATCGACGGTCGCACGCTGCATCACGCCGACAACTTTCGCTTTGCCGTCTTTCCGCGTCGCGGTGGGCGGGCACCGAATCTCGACGATCGCGATGTGCTCGAATGGCTCGGCCGCTTTCTCGGCCGCATTCATTCGGTCGGCGCGTCGAGGACGTACGTCGCGAGGCCGGCCCTGGACATCGCTTCGTTCGGCACCGAGCCGCGCGCCTATCTGATCGAGCAGGGCTGCTTGCCCCATGAACTGTCTGACGTGTACGCGGGCGTCAGCGCGCAGGCACTGGACGCAGTGCGGCAGTGTTTCGAGCGCGCCGGCGACGTGGCGCAACTCCGGTTGCACGGCGACGTGCACGAGGGCAATGTGCTGTGGACCGATGGCGGCCCGCATTTCGTCGACTTCGACGACAGCCGGATGGGCCCGGCGGTGCAGGACCTGTGGATGCTGCTCGGAAGTCGCGACGAAGCAGGCCGGCGGCTCAAGTACCTGCTCGACGGCTACGAGCAGTTTCGCGAGTTCGATGACCGCGAGCTGTCGCTGGTCGAGGCGCTGCGGACGCTGCGCCTGATCCATTACAGCGCATGGATCGCGCGGCGCTGGCTCGATCCGGCGTTCCCTGCCGCATTTCCCTGGTTCGACACGCCGCGCTACTGGGAGGCGCGGATCCTCGAGTTGCGCGAGCAGATCGCGGCGATGGCCGAGCCGCCGCTGGCGGCAGAAAACGGCCCGCGCTGACCCTTGATTGCGGTCAGTCGTCGCGCGCGGCGAGGGCCGCGCGGTATCGGGTCCTGCGCCACAGCGAGGCGAGCAGCAGAAAGAAAGCGGTGAAGACCGCGCCGCCCCACCATTCGGTGATGTTCTGCAGCGCGTCGCGCGCCGCGCCATCGGCGAGGTAGACGGGCGAGGTTGCGTTGGCCACGCCCAGCAGCGGCAATGCCGCACACAACGCGAACATGGCGGCGCCGGCATGGCGCAGGTTGCCGGTGGTCACCGCGATCCGATGCACGGCGCCACCGACGATCAGCATTGCGATGCAGGTAAAACCGAAATAGACGATGACGCCGTAGCGGCGCATCCAGCGGTAACCGGCGCCCTCGGTGCCGAGGAAAGTGCCGTAGAGCACGAGGAAGATCGCGGCAGTGACGCCGATCGCCGGCAGCAGCCGCAACAGTCGGTCGTCGGCGGCGCCTAGCCGCCGCAGCCAGGGCGCGGTCAGCAGCCAGACGAGCGCCTGCAAAGTCGCCGCAGGCAGCATCAGCGCACGGAACAGATGATTGGGCAGGTCGTGGCGCGCCGCTCGGCTGATCGACACGCAGCCGTCGATAAACGGATTGCAGGAAGCGAACTGCCCCAGCGCTACCGCAAGCTGGAAGGCGATGACGGTGGCCAGCGCCGGCAACAGGCCGGCGGCCAGAGGCAGCCACCACAGTCGGGCCGGTTCGCTCGGCGTTGTCGTGTCCAAGTTCAGCTCGTGCTTGACGATCAGTGCGACGATAGCCGCTGCGCGGCGCCTCTCGGTTGACCCCACCCGATGCGCAGGTGTTGACGCACTGCAGCAGATAAACTGTGCGCTGGTGGCGCGTCCATTTGCACGCTGCCTGCGCCGACCGCCATGAACGCCCCCTTGCCTCCCGGTTCACTGACGCCCGTGGCTCCGCCCGCCGAAGCGGTGCGGCTGCGCGAAATTCCGTACAACTACACGTCGTTCTCCGACCGCGAGATCGTCATCCGGCTGCTGGGGGCGGAAAGCTGGCGCGCGCTCGACGGACTGCGTGCCGAGCGGCGCACCGGACGCAGCGCGCGCATGCTGTACGAAGTGCTCGGCGACGTCTGGGCCGTGCAGCGCAATCCTTATCTGCACGAGGACCTGCTGGACAACCCGAAGCGCCGCGCGATGCTGATCGAGGCGCTGCATCACCGGCTGGGCGAGGTCGAGCGACGACGCGATTCGACGGACCCGCAGCGTGACGCCAAGGTCGGTGAACTGCTGACCGCTGCGGGCGCCTGCGTGGCGAAGTTCGAGCAGGATTTCCGCGACATTTGGGATCTGCGCAAGCGTGCGCGCCGGACGCTGACACGGATCACGTGCGAGGACAACGTCCGCTTCGACGCCTTCGCGCGTGTTTCGCACGTGACCGACGCGACCGACTGGCGGGTCGAGTACCCGTTCGTGGTGCTGGCGCCCGACGACGAGGACGAGGTGCCGGCGCTGGTGCGTGCCTGCGTCGAACTCGGACTGACCGTGATCCCGCGCGGCGGCGGCACCGGCTACACCGGCAGTTGCGTGCCGCTGACGTCGCACTCGGCAGTGATCAACACCGAGAAGCTCGAGCGACTCGACGCTGTTGAAAACGCGCCGCTGCCCGGCGTCGCCGAGCCGGTGCCGACGATCTACACCGGCGCCGGCGTCGTCACGCGGCGCGTGGCCGACGCCGCCGAGGGCGCCGGGCTGGTTTTCGCGGTCGATCCGACCTCGGCCGATTCGTCGTGCATCGGCGGCAATATCGCGATGAATGCCGGCGGCAAGAAGGCGGTGCTGTGGGGCACCGCGCTCGACAATCTCGCCTGGTGGCGGCTGGTCGACCCGGAAGGCAACTGGCTCGAGGTGACGCGCCTGGCGCACAACCGCGGCAAGATCCACGATGACCCAGTCGCCAGTTTCGAACTGGTTTGGAAGGATGGCCGGCAGCCGGCGGATCGCGCCAAGGAGCTGCGGCGCCAGCGGCTCGAAATCGAAGGCCGGCGTTTCCGCAAGACGGGGCTCGGCAAGGACGTCACCGACAAGTTTCTCGGCGGGCTGCCCGGCGTACAGAAGGAGGGCTGCGACGGCCTGATCACCTCGGCGCGCTGGGTGCTGCACCGGATGCCGCGCCACGCGCGCACGGTGTGCCTGGAGTTCTTCGGCGCCGCACGCGAGGCCGTGCCGTCGATCGTCGAGATCAAGGACTACCTCGATTCGCTGCACCCGAACCGCAAGGCAAGCACCGACGAGGAGAACACGCCGGTGCTGCTCGCCGGGCTCGAGCACCTCGACGAGCGCTACCTGCGCGCGGTCGGCTACTCGACCAAATCGCGCCGCGGCGGGCTGCCGAAGATGGTGCTGATCGGCGACATCGTCGGCGACGACGACCCGGCGGTTGCGCGCGCGGCGAGTGAGGTCGTACGCATCGCCAACGCGCGCAGCGGCGAGGGCTTCGTCGCTGTCAGCGCCGAGGCGCGCAAGAAGTTCTGGCTCGACCGCGCCAAGACGGCGGCGATCGCACGCCACACCAACGCCTTCAAGCTGAACGAGGACGTGGTGATTCCGCTCGAACGGATGGGCGACTACACCGACGCGATCGAGCGCATCAACATCGAGCTGTCGATAAGCAACAAGCTGCAGCTTCTCGACGCGCTCGACGAATTTCTCGGCACCGAGTTCGCGCTCGGCTCCACCGGCGACCCGGACTTCGACCGCCAGTCGCGCGACGAGATCGTCGGCGACCACGTCCAGGCGGCACGCGAGGTGATCGCCTTCGCCCGCCGGCGCTGGACGTATCTGCTCGAGCACTTCGACACGCCGCTGACGAAGGCGGCCGCCGAACTGGCCAGGCTCGGGGTGACGCATCTGGTCGGCGTGAGCGAGCGGCCGGGCGGGTGCGTCATCGACCTGCTGCAGGAACGGACCATCCGCGTGTCGTGGAAGACCGAGATCCGCGCGCCGCTCGAGCGCATTCTGTCCGGCGCGGCGTTCGCGCCGGCGCTGGCCGAGTGCGAGGCGATCCACCAGCGCGTGCTGCACGGTCGTGTTTTCGTAGCGCTGCACATGCACGCCGGCGACGGCAACGTGCACACCAACATCCCGGTCAACTCCGACGACTACGAGATGCTGGCCACCGCGCACCGCACGGTGTCGCGGATCATGAGCATCGCCCGCGAACTGAACGGCGTGATCTCCGGCGAGCACGGCATCGGCATCACCAAGCTCGAGTTCTTGTCCGACGAAGAGACGCGCGAGTTCCGCGCCTACAAGCACCGCGTCGACCCCGAGGGCCGCTTCAACAAGGGCAAGCTGATGCCCGGGGCGACGCTGGAAGCCGCCTACACGCCGAGCTTCAACCTGCTCGGCCACGAGTCTCTGATCATGCAGCAGTCCGACATCAAGAGCGTGTCGGATGCGATCAAGGACTGCCTGCGCTGCGGCAAGTGCAAGCCGGTGTGTGCCACGCACGTGCCGCGCGCGAACCTGCTTTATTCGCCGCGTAACAAGATCCTCGCCACGTCGCTGCTGATCGAGGCCTTCCTCTATGAGGAGCAGACGCGGCGCGGCGTGTCGATCAAGCACTGGGACGAATTCGACGACGTCGCCGCGCATTGCACTATTTGCCACAAGTGCCTGACGCCGTGCCCGGTCGACATCGATTTCGGCGATGTCAGCATGGCGATGCGCGACCTGCTGCGTCGAATCGGCAAGAAGCGCTTCAATCCGGGCACGGCGGCATCGATGTTCTTCCTGAACGCCACGCGGCCGGAGACAGTCAAGCTGGCGCGCAAGCTGATGATCGACTGGGGCTATAAGGCCCAGCGGCTCGGCAACCGCTTCTTCTCGCTGGCGGCCAAGGCGCAGACGAAGCGGCCGCCGGCTACGACCGGCAAGCCGTCCGTGCGCGCGCAGGTGATCCACTTCGTCAACAAGAAGATGCCGGCGGGACTGCCGAAGAAGACGGCGCGCGCATTGCTCGACATCGAGGACGCGCGCTTCGTGCCGATCATCCGCAACCCGCGCACGACTGCCGCCGACGCCGAGGCTGTCTTCTACTTCCCGGGTTGCGGCTCCGAGCGGCTGTTCTCGCAGGTCGGCCTGGCCACGCAGGCGATGCTGTGGCACGTGGGCGTGCAGACGGTGCTGCCGCCGGGCTACCTGTGCTGCGGCTATCCGCAGCGCGGTTCCGGCCAGTTCGACAAGGCCGAGAAGATCATCACCGACAACCGCGTGCTGTTCCACCGCGTGGCCAACACGCTGAACTACCTCGACATAAGAACGGTGGTCGTGTCCTGCGGCACCTGCTACGACCAGCTGGCCGGCTACAAGTTCGAGGACATCTTTCCCGGCTGCCGCATCGTCGACATCCACGAGTACCTGCTCGAGAAAGGGGTGAAGCTCGAAGGCGTGGCGGGCGTGCGCTACATGTATCACGATCCCTGCCACAGCCCGATGAAGCACGGCGATCCGCTCAAGACCGTCAATGCACTGATCGCCACTGCCGACGGCGCGAAGGTGACGAAAAGCGACCGCTGCTGCGGCGAGAGCGGCACGCTGGCGATCACGCGGCCCGATGTCTCAACGCAAGTGCGCTTCCGCAAGGAACACGAAATGCGCAAAGGCGCGGGAGAGCTGCGCGCCGATGGCTTTGCCGGCGAGGTCAAGGTGCTGACGTCCTGTCCATCGTGCCTGCAGGGTCTGGCCCGCTACGCGGACGACGCTGACCTGGACGCCGATTACATCGTCGTCGAGATGGCGCGGCACCTGCTCGGTGCCGACTGGCTGCCGCGCTACCTCGCGGCTGCCAACAGCGGCGGCATCGAGCGGGTGCTGGTCTGATTTGCCGGCGCGCATGGAGCCGCTGCAAATCCGCACGGCTGTCGCCGGCGACCTCGACTGGCTGCTGGCAACCGATCCGGTCGCGGCCGGTGACGAGCGCCGCTCGCGCTTTCTGCGACTCGGCCTGGCCGATGGCCGCTGCGAGATCGCCTGCATCGGGGGGCAGCGCGCCGGCTTCGCCGTCTGGCACCGGCAGTTCTTCAGCCGTCCTTTTCTGGCACTGCTCGTGGTCGACAGCGCCTATCGGCGCCGCGGCATCGGCACGGCCCTCGTACGGCACGTGATGGCCACGATCGGCCAGGGCGACGACTT
>JBFGOX010000095.1:0-8403 GCA_041565015.1 Burkholderiaceae bacterium | reverse complement strand
TGACCGGGACGCCACTGCCCGGACAGCTGCACGTTCAGCAACTGGAATTCGCCGGGGTTGTTGCCGTATGTTCTCGAATCGCCGACCGACACGCCAGCGAATGCGGTCAGACCCTCCGCGCCGCTGTAGCGCCACGACGCTGCCGCGGTATGCGATATCGACCGCGATTCGCCAGCAAAGCTGTCCTTGACGGCCGTTGCAGTCTGGCCGAGGCTGAAGTTCCAGGCGGTGGCGCCGCTGCCGAGCGTCGTGGCCAGCTGATGGCCGGCCGAGACACTGCCGACCTGCTGCGTGCCTTCGTTGCCACCAGTCTGGTTCGACGCGGTGACCGATCCTTGCGCACTGTAGCTGACGCGCCCCCAGCGACGCGGATCGATGCGGTACTGCGCACCAACCGACTGCGTACTGACTGTTCGCGTGTCACCGCCGGAGTCGAAGACCGACGCGCCGAGGGAGGCGAAAGTATTCAGGTTCTGGTTGAAGCGATAGTTGGCCGACGTGTTCAGCGACGCGCTGCGGCTCGTGCTGTCACTGCCGCCGGACTCCGAGTCGGAGTCGGTCAGCCGTGCCGAGGCGACGACGGTCAGCGGTGAGTCGGCTTCGCCCCGCCAGTTCAGGAAGCTGGTGATCTGCCGCAGGTTGAATACCGACTGTCCGCTCGCGCCGGAGCCAAAACGGCGTTCATCGCGATTGATGCTGGCCATGCTGTCGACCGACAGCGGCGGCGCAGGCCGGTAATTGTGCAGCACCGACAACCGGCCGAAGCGCGCGCCCAGGTCGTCATCGGAGCGCTCGTTCTCGCTCAGATTCACGTTGAACTGCAACTGGTGCCGGGGCCACGAGTAGTAGGCCGCGCCGGTCAGCACGTCGACGCGATCACGGCCGAAGCTGTCCGACTTCAGCACGCTGTGGTCGAACGACGCGGTGTACGACGACGATCCGCCGAGGGTGCGATAGCTCTGACGCAGCCCGAGCCGCGTGCTGCGGTAGTCGGCACTGGTCAGGTCGCCACTGCTACGGCTGTCATTGACGTCGAAATTCAGGCTGAACGGGAAGCGGCTGACCGGGAACAGCAGCAGTTCGAACCGACCCGTCGCGCCGCGGCTATCAACACTGCGCGCGGCCGACCCATCGATCGCGTCCCGCCGTTCCTGGGACAAATAAAGGCCGAGCCCGCCGGCGATCTGCAGGAACCATGGCTGCCAGATGTAGCTGGCCGCATCGAGCGTCAGCTGCTCGGTGGTCTGCCGCGTTCGCGGCTGATCCTCGAAGTCGCGCAACTGGTAGCTGACACCAAGCGCGCCACCCCAGCGGATCGGCGCCAGCTGCCATCGCGCCGGCGGCGCGGCGCCCGCCGCGTTCGCGGCCTGCTGCGCGTCCGCGTCGATCGCAGTGACGAGCAGCGGCGCGCTCAGCAGAGCGGCGAACCGGGCCGCGGCATTTCGTCGCACTGGCACATGGCGCTCCTCTTTCTGTCAGCAGGAGCGCATCATTCGTGCCAGCGGCACGTACGAATGCCGTGACAGTGCGCGATCGTCGCAGCTGCGCATGCACGGCGACGCTGATGCTCAGTCCGCTTGTCCTGCCGGCGCGGGTAGCCGCTCGTGCGGATAGCGCGTCGAATCGACGACCTGCACGGCTGTCGCCGAGCGCAGCCGCGCCAGGAAGTCATCCCAGGCCGCATCGCTGGCCTCGCGCCGCCAAAGCTGTTCGGCGCGCTCGCGCACGTCGTCGAAGTCACGCTGCCGCGCGGCCTTGCGGTCGTCGACGCGCAGCAGCGCGATGCCTTCGAGAACCGTGATCGGCTCGGATAGGCCGCCCGGCGCGAGCTTGTCGACTGCATCCTGCACCGGCTTGGGCAGCATGCCGCGATGTAAGTAGCCCATGTCGCCGCCCTTCTCGGCACTGCCATCGGCTGAATGCAGGCGGGCCAGTTCAGCAAAGTCGGCCCCGCGCGCCAGCCGGCCCCGGATAGCGGCCGCCTCTTCTCGCGCCTGCTCCCAGGCGGCCTTCGGCGACGACGGATCGACCTTCAGCAGGATCACCGAGACCTTGACCCGCTCGGGCTCCATGAACTTCTCACGGTTTTCGTCGTAGAACGCGCGCAACACGGCTTCGTCTGGCAGCGCCACTTCGCGGACCTGCGCTTCGAGCCGCTCGATGCGGCTGCGCTGTTCGAGTTCCGCCGTCAGCGCCGGCAGCATCTCGGCCTTCATCCGCGGCCATTGCGGGCTTGCGCCGTAGCGGCGTTCGTAGCCCTGCAGCTGGGACTCGATCCGTTTGTGGTCCGGCGCGATGTTCCGGCGCGTCGCCTCTTCGGCAAGCAGGATGCGGTTGATCAGCTGGTCGCCGACCTCGCGCTTGAGCGCCTGCACCTCGGCTGCCGGCGCCTTGCGGTGATAGAAACGGTTGCGCTGTGCCACCGCATACGCCGCGTCGTATTCGGCCGCGCTGATGATTGTCGTGCCCACCGTGGCGAACACGGGCTGCGGCGTCTGCGGTGGCTGCGCGACAGCGGCCGAGAACAGCAGGATTGCGGCGATTGACGATGGGGTTCGCAGCATGACGCTATGCCCTCCACAAGAAGAAACGGGCCGGATCGTTGCCGTTCCGGCCCGCGTAGTCCAGCAATCCGTTCAGCGCGCCATCGCGCTCACTTGTTGTGGCAGGCCAGGCACACGGCGCTACCGGTGTTCTGGATGCGCAGGAAAGTCGTGTTGGCAGTGTGCGGATCGTGACAGCTGGCGCATTCGACCGACGGGCCGACGCCGGCTCCGGTCCTCACCGTCTCGAAGTCTCGCGAATACAGGATCATGTCGCCCTTGTCGCGATTGCCGGTGTTGGTGCCGCTGTCGACCCACCAGACTCGCTGCAAATTGATCACGTTCGTTTGCAGCGCGCTGAAATCAGCATCGAGACAGTTCGCGGTATCGATGCTAGTCGTATTGACGCCACCGCCGCAGTACTGGATGCCGATCGGGTGATCGTTGCGCAGATCGGTATCCAGCATGGCGATGAAGCCGCCGGCATTTTGCAGAAGACCCTGGGCGTTGACCCTGGTTCCTTCCCACGTATATCCGAGGCCGTTCGCGCCGCCGCCCGTAGGATCGTGGCCGCCGGAGCCCGGCGCATTGATGATGTTGTCCATCGCCTGCGTACCATCGTGGCAGGACAGGCAGGCGATCGACACCGATCCGCCCCCTGCACCTGGCTGCAGCACCGCGCCATCGATCGTGCTCGATACCGTCGTGTCATAGACTTGATAGGTCGTCGAAGCCGGCGTGGCCTTGTTCCACAGCGGCGCCGACGTCATGCCCGTGTTCGAACCGTGCGGCGTGTGACAGAAGACACAGATCTCATCAGTGCCCGCCGTCACGCGGTTGTTGCCGGTGGCGCCGCCCGTGCCGAGGTTGTGCTTGGTATTTGCGATCTGCGCGGCCGCGTGCGAGCCGACGGCTGCCAGCGCGGCGATGGCAATTACCTTGGCGATGGTACTGAGCGGTCGACAAATCTTGAAGTCTCTCATCGTCGTCCCTTTTTCGTAGTCATTCACCCGCGTCCTCTCCGCGTCCCGGGCCCCTGGGTTCGGGTGTTCGCCCCACCGGCATCCGATGATTTGCACGTTCCGTGCCAGCGCGCGCCGACCGCATGTTTTTCTCACCGTCGGGACGCATTGACCGTCGATCGGTACGTCCCGCCTCGGTTCACAGCCACCGCTGTAACGGACACCGTAACGATCAGCCGCGCTCTGTCTCGAATCCCGGATTCCGCCCTCTCCCGCTGGCGGGAATCAATTCTTGCCTTTGGTGTTCGGCGCGCTGCGCGCGACGAAGAACCCCTGCCCGGAGCTCAACCCGACGGGACGGAAGACCTCGACCTTGCGAAACCACTGGTCGACCATGTACACACGGCCATCCTCATCGACATAGATGCCCGATGGCAGCATGTACCGGGCCGGCCCGTCGATCTCGGAGCGGCTGCCGATGAACATCAGCAGTTCGCCGTCCGGAGTGAAAATCTGGAAATTGCCGAAGGCCGTGTCGACGACGTACAGGTTGCCGTCGCGATCGGCGGCGATCTCTTTCGGCCGGGCGAAATTGCCAAGCTGGCGGCCTACCGCACCGAAGCTCTGCAGGTACTTGCCGCTTCGATCGAAAACCTGGACCCGGAAGTTGCCGCCGTCGACGACGTACAACTGCCCATCCTTGCCGATCGCCAGATCGCGTGGCAGGTTGAATTCGCCCGGCCCGGTGCCGCGCCTGCCGATGTCCTGCAGATGCGCGCCGCTGACCGCATCGAAGACGCGGACGCGGTGGTTTTCAGACGAGACGCCGCCGATGTCGACGACATAGACCCGGCTCCCGGCCGCATCGACGGTGACGCTGGCCAGCCGGTCGAAGGACTGCGGCCCGCCGATTTTGCGCAGGAAGCGACCGTCGCGGTCGTAGACGAGCACGGCGCGCAAGGTCACGTCCGCGACATAAAGATTGCCGGCTCCGTCGACATCGATGCCCAGCGGCTTGGCGAGTTGACCGGGATCCTGGTGGCCAACCGTAAAGTGCCTGCCTTCGGCCACGTCGAAAGCCTTGACGAAACGCTCGACCGAATCGGAAAGGAACATCCGGCCCTTATGGACCGCCACTGCGTACGGCTTGGCCAGGCCGGCGCCGCGCACGACTTCGCCGGTCAGCGCCCGGCGAAACCTGGCCTCGCTCGTATCAGGCACGACGTCGACGCTCGAGTAGATCGAGCGCTCGTAGACAAAGCGCGGGGTGTCCGGCGGCCCTGGGAAGACCAGTGGAACGTCGCGTCTTGCCGGCGCCTCCGGCACCTGCGCGCATCCGGCGAGCAGTCCCAGCGCCAGGATCACGGTCCGCCCGGCCCAGCCCTGTATTCCTTGCGGCAATCGCAGCGTCATTTCGCTCTTTCCTTCATCATCGCGGCCCGCGCTAGGTGTCATGGCAGCTCAAGCACAGCCGGCTGCCATCGTTGCTGACGCGCAGAAACATCGGCTTGTCGTTGTGAGGGTCGTGACAGGTTGCGCATTCGACGGTCGGCACCGATCCTTCCGCCGTCGACGCCGCTTCGTTCGTAAACAGCGGCAGATCGCTGCGCGTGCGCCGCGCCGAATTCGGCGACGTCGCGACCCACCACACCGTGCGGTCGTTGATCACGCCGCGCGCAGGGGCGCGGAATCCGGCAACGCTGCCGGCGCGCGCGCGGGGCCTCGCCTGGACCCCAAGATCGTGCGCCAGGGGTGCCGCATCGATGCTGCGCGGCAACTGCAGGTCCGGCAGCGGCGACCGCGGGCCACGTGCGCCCGCATAGCGCACGCCCACCGGATGATCGTTCGGCGAGCCGCCAACGACCGGCGCCTGCGTTGCGTCGTGGCATGACATGCACAGCAGCGTCGCTCCGCCTTCGAAGGTCGCTGCGTCGAACGCCTTGCCGCCGTAGACGCTGAACGCCACCGGCTCGCTGCTTTGCCAGCGCGGCGCCTGCGCGGCCTCGGCACGAGCCCCCTGCGGAGCATGGCAGTAGACGCAGGTCGCAGTCTGATCGCCGGCTCTGCGCAGCAGGGCATCGCGCATATCGTGCGCGGGATTGCGCGCCTGTGCAGCGACCGGCAGCAGCACTTTCAGGATCCATGCGGTTGCCGTCAGCGCCAGCCCGCTTCCGATACGGGTCACGCGGGACCGCCGTCTGCACGAAGCTCAGGCCATCGCGCCTGGCGACTGTCGATGCCGGCAGCGCCTCATTTCGCCTGGCTCAGCATGAAGTCGACGGCCGCCTTGATGTCTGCGTCGCTGAGCGCGGCGTTGCCGCCCTTGGCCGGCATGGCGCCCTTTCCCTTCATGACCGAACTGACCAGCGCCTCCTTGCCGGCGGCAAGGCGAGTCTTCCAAGCAGCCTTGTCGTCAAGTTTCGGCGCCCCAGCCACACCAGCGGCATGACACACCGCGCAACTCTGCGCGTAGACCGCCTTGCCGTCGGCACCCCACACCGGCGCGGCCAGCGCCGTGGCGACCAGTCCCAGCATCACGGATCTGTGCATTGCAGTCCTCCAGTCCCAACGTCGAACCGCACGCGCGCGCCAATCATGAAACGCGCCGCGTGGCTCCAATAGGGAGGTAGCAATGCCTGTGCCCGCCAGTAGCGCAAGCAGATGACGCAGGCGCACGGCTTGCTTGCATCGACGTCGCAGACAGCGCAATGCCATAGGCACCTCGGGATCGACTACCGGAAATGAGACAAGCGGCGATGAAGATTCTCGCGATCGGGAAACCGAGTGCAGTGTCCGGGTCCGGAAGACGATTCAACGCTTGCCGCGCGTCGCCTGCGGGCACCATCGGAGGAACGAATTGATGAACACGATCTTCTTGCAGCGCATCCGGAAGCGTTGGGCCGCGCTCGCTGCGGCTGCGCTGCTTTGTGCCGACACTGCGGCGCAGAGCCCCGTCGCGCGCGACCCGGTGCCGATCCGACCCGATCTGCTCTATCACAACTACTGTTCTGTCTGCCACGGCGACAAAGGCGACGGGCGCAGCCGCGCGCGCAGCAGCCTAGTGCCACCGCCCCGCGACTTCACGGCGGATGCGGCACTAAAGAGCCTGAATCGCGAGACGATGATTGCCATCACCACGCATGGCAAGCCAGGCACCGCAATGGTCGGCTGGTCGACGCAACTGTCGGCGCGGGAGGTCGAGGCTGTCGTCGATTACATCCGCTCGACCTTCATGGCGCCGCGCCAAGGCCCCGTCTTCGACCGTGGCCGCGCCGTCTATGCACAGTCGTGCGTGATGTGCCATGGCAGCCGCGGCCAAGGCAACAGACACGGGCCGATGAGCACGCGCGACCTGTCGACGCCGCAGGCGCGGGTCGAACTGACGCGGGAGCGCATGGTCGCCACGGCCTCTTCCGGCTCGCACCGCAGGACCGCCGGCCTGGGAGAGCGCATCGAGGACGCCGACCTCGCCGCCGCGGTCGACTTCATTCGCATCGAGTTCATGGCGACGCAGACCGCCTCAGTCTCCGGTACGCGGGCGCACGGCGGCCGCGCCGCCGAAGCCGCTGCAGCGCCGGCATCCACCAGCATGACGCTGCCGTTTCCGAACGGGCTGATCGGCAACGCGAATCGGGGCAAAGTCTTCTACGAGGCCAATTGCGCGACCTGCCATGGCGTGAAGGGCGACGCGCAAGGACCACGGGCATATTTCATCAATCCGAAACCACGCAATTTCCTGACCGAGAATTCGCGCGCGACCTACAACCGGCCGGCGCTGTTCGCAGCGGTGTCGGTCGGCTCGCTCGGCTCGGAGATGCCAGGATGGAACAAAGTGATCGACGAACAGCAGATCGCCGATGTCGCCGAGTACGTCTTCACGGCGTTCATCCGTGACCCGGTACCGAAGGCAAGGCCATGAAAACGGTTGCTCGCCTGGCCGTCGCGATCGGCATGCTGGCACTTGCGGCGTGCCGACCCATCGACACGCCCGCGGCCGTGCAGGAAAGGAGTGTTTCAGCTCGCGCCGATGAGGCGAGCGACTGGCACGAACACGGACGAAGGATCTACAACTTCCGATGCTATTACTGCCACGGCTACTCGGGTGACGCGCAGACGCTGGCCGCGCGCCTGCTCGCGTCACAACCACGCAGTTTCAGACAGGCCGATCCGCAGCAGCTGCCGCGTCCGGCGATGCTTCAGGCCGTGCGCAGCGGACGCGACGGCACGGCGATGGCGGCGTTCGGCGCAACGCTGAGCAACCGTGACATCGAAGCCGTCGTCGATTTCGTACGCGAAGAGTTCATGGTCCGCAAGGCGAGCAATACCCGCTATCACACCGCCGAAAACGGCTGGCCCGACCACTCGCGTTATGCCGCTGCGTTCCCGTTCGCAACCGGTGAGGTTCCGCTGGATCGACTCTGGGAGCAACTCGACGAGACGCTGGCGGCGGGCAAGCGCCTGTACCTGTCGTCATGCATCAGTTGTCACGATCGCTCGATGGTCACGGACCTGGGCGAGCCCTGGGCGCTGCGTGGCGTGTCGTACCCACCGGGCAACTATGCGGAGGACGACGAGCATCATGAATCCGCCGTGGCGCACGCGCCCGACGAAGGCGATCCCTACGAATTGCACGAAGACCCGCCGCGTCTCGCTGATCTGTCCCCGCGAGAAAAACTTGGCGAACGGCTGTTTCAGGCCAACTGCGCGCACTGTCATGCCGCCGACGGCACCGGCCGTAACTGGATCGGCAGCTTCCTGCAACCACCTCCGCCAGACTTCACCAGGGCAGCCGCGGCAGCCCGCCTTTCGCGCGCAACCGTGCATGCGGTCACGCGGGACGGCCGTGCGGCGACGTCGATGCCAGCCTGGAAGGATGTGCTGCGCGAGCGCGAGATCGA
>JBFGOX010000094.1:0-8466 GCA_041565015.1 Burkholderiaceae bacterium | reverse complement strand
CTTGATCGCTTCCATCGCCCGTGTCCGCCTATTTCCAGATATTCAATGGCGTCTGCATCCAGATCATCACCACGATGAGCCAGATGCCGGTCAGCGGTATGAACACCTTCCAGCCCAGCCGCATGATCTGGTCGTAGCGGTAACGCGGAAAAGACGCCCGGCCCCAGATAAACAGCGACACCACGAAGAAAGTCTTGGCGATCAGCCAGAACCAGCCCGAAGCCGAATCGAACCAGCCCGGGAAGTCGACGCCGAAAAGCAGTTCCAGATTGACCGGCGAGGCCCAGCCGCCGAGGAACATGATCGTCGCCAGCGTCGACAGCAGGATCATGTTCGCGTACTCGGCGAGGAAGAAGATCGCGAAGGTCATGCCCGAATACTCGACCATGTGGCCGGCGACGATCTCGCTTTCGCCCTCGACCACGTCGAACGGATGGCGGTTCGTCTCGGCGATCGCCGAAATCACGTAGATGACGAACAGCGGCAGCAGCGGCAGCCAGTTCCAGGAGAAGATCGTGAGGCCCAGGTCGGCGAACAGGCCGCGGTTCTGGCCGTTGACGATCCCGGTCAGGTTCAGCGTGCCGGCTACCAGCAGCACGGTCACCAGCACGAATCCCATCGCCAGTTCGTAGCTGACCATCTGCGCCGAGGCGCGCATCGCGCCCAGGAACGCGTACTTCGAGTTCGACGCCCAGCCGGCGATGATCACGCCGTACACGCCCACGGAAGTCACCGCCATCACGAACAGCAGCCCGGCGTTGATATCCGCCAGCACCACGCCGGGTGCGAACGGGATCACCGCCCAGGCAGCCAGCGCCGGCATCATCACCAGCGCCGGCGCCATGACGTAAAGTGGCTTGTCGGCCTGCGTCGGCGCGATCACTTCCTTGAACATCAGCTTGACCGCATCGGCCCACGGCTGCAGCAGGCCGGCATAGCCGACCCGGTTCGGGCCCAGCCGGATGTGCATCCAGCCGATGAGTTTCCGCTCCCACAGCGTCAGGTAAGCGACCATGACCAGGATCGGCAGCACGATGGCGACGATCTTGGCCAGCGTCCAGACGACCGGCCAGGCCGGGCCGAGCAGACCGCTGCCGCTGCTGACGATGCCCTCGAGCATCAGGCGCGCTCCATGCTGATCGGGCCGAACATCGCCCCCAGCGTGCTGGTCGCGGCGTGCGCCGACGGCACGCGGACGACGCCGTCGGGCAGGCGCTCGTCAAGCGCACATTCGAGAAGCGCCGCCGCCTCGCCCTGCCGCACGCGCGCCTTGTCGCCGGCCTTCAGGCCGAAGCTCGCCAAAGTGCGGGCATTGGCACTGGCGCGCGGCGGCTTCGCATCGGCGGTTCTTTGCAGCGACGCGGCGCGACGCACGATCGGATCGGTGCAATAGACGGGCACGTCGGCAATTCGCTCGACCCCCTCGGCAGCGGTTCCCGCAAGCGCCGGCACGATCGACGTCGCATTCGACAGCCGCGCCGCAACGTCGGCCGGCAGCGCCTGCGCGCGGACAGCCTCGCACGAGTCATAGTCGAAGCCGGTCAGTTCGAGTTGGTTGCCGAGCACGCGCAGCACTTTCCAGCCGGGTCGCGCCTCCTCCAGCGGGCGCACGACGCCGGTGAAACTCTGGGCGCGGCCTTCGCAGTTGACGAAAGTGCCGGCGGTCTCCGTGAACGGCGTGATCGGCAGGATCGCGTCGGCGTATTCGAGCGCACCGTTGCGGTAGGCCGAGAACGAGATCACGGTGTCTGCCGACTTCAGCGCCTTCAGCGTCGCGGCCGGATCGGCGCTGTCGTACTCCGGTTCACAGTTGAACAGCAGGTAAGCGCGGCGTGGCGCGACGACCATCGCCGCCGCGTTCAGGCCTCCCTGTCCCGGCACCGCGTCGGCGAGATAACCGCCGACGCTGTTGGCCGCCTCACCGATGACGCCGTAACCGATGCCCGCCGCCTGTGCGATCCATGCCGCCCACGCCTGCAACTGCGCCGCCTGCGGATGCTGTACCGCCGAGTTGCCCAGCAGGATCGCCCCGTGCTTGCCGGAACACAGGCTCGCCGCAATTCGCTGCGCCGCCTCGCCGGCAACCACACCGGCCAGCGGCACGGCGACGCCCTTGATCGCCGCCACTGCCGATGCAATCTCGGCCAGCGTCTGCACCCAGCCGCTGGGCCGAACGATCGCGCGCGCAGCCAGCGGCATCAGCAAGTCATCGTCGGCCGCGTGCAGCACGCTGACTTGCGCGCCGCGCTTGCCCGCATGACGCACGCGCACCGCGAGCAGCGGATGGTCCTTGCGCAGGAAGGAACCGACCAGCAGCAGCCGGTCGAGCTTGTCGATGTCGGCCACCGACATGCCAAGCCACGGCGCGCCTTGCTGCTTACCGTCAGCGCTGAAATCACTCTGCCGCAGCCGGAAGTCGACGTTCTCCGAACCCAGCCCGCGAACCAGCCGGCCGAGCAGGAACAGTTCTTCGAGCGTGCTCGCCGGTGAAGCCAGCGCGCCGATCGCCTCGGCACCGTGCTGCTTCTTCACGTCGGAAAGTGCATGGGCCACATAGGCGAGCGCTTCCGGCCAGTCGACCTCCTGCCACTGGCCGCCTTGCTTGAGCATCGGCCGCGACAGACGATCGGCTGCGTACAGCCCCTCGTACGAGAAGCGGTCGCGGTCCGAAAGCCAGCATTCGTTGACCGCCTCGTTTTCCAGCGGCACGACGCGCAGCACGCGGTCGTTCTTGACCTGGACAACCAGGTTCGAGCCCAGCGAATCGTGCGGGCTGACGCTCTTGCGCCGGGCCAGTTCCCAGGTGCGCGCGGCGTAGCGAAACGGCCTGCTGGTCAGCGCGCCGACCGGGCACAGATCGATCATGTTGCCCGAAACCTCGGAGCCGACCGCGCCGTCGACGAAAGCCAGGATCTCCGCGTGCTCGCCGCGCCCGGCCATGCCGAGCTCCATGATGCCGGCGATCTCCTGGCCGAAGCGCACGCAGCGCGTGCAGTGGATACAGCGCGGCATCTCATCGGCCGAGATCAGCGGGCCGAGGTTCTTGGCGAAGACGACGCGTTTTTCCTCGGCATAGCGAGAGGCCGAGCCGCCGTAGCCGACCGCGAGGTCCTGCAGCTGGCACTCGCCGCCCTGGTCGCAGATCGGGCAGTCGAGCGGATGGTTGATCAGCAGGAACTCCATCACCGACTTCTGCGCCGCCTTGGCCCGCTCGGAGGCGGTACGCACGATCATGCCCTGCGTGACCGGCGTGGCGCAGGCCGGCAGCGGCTTGGGTGCCTTCTCGACCTCAACCAGGCACATGCGGCAGTTGGCGGCGATCGACAGCTTCTTGTGGTAGCAGAAGTGCGGCACGTAAATGCCCAGCTTGTCGGTGGCGTGCATCAGCATGCTGCCCTCGGCAACCTCGACCTTCCTGCCGTCGATTTCCAGTTCGACCATGATCTAGCCTGCGCTGCTCGTGTACGCGAGCGCTGCGCGCTCGCACGTGCACTCGCAGCGGAAAGTTGGACGGGCGGGCTTCGGGCGGCCGGGCGCCCGCCCGTTTGCAAAAGCCACGCAAAAGCACTTCTCAGCAGGCTTCATATGTATTCCGGCACCAGGCAGCATTTGTTCTCGATGTGGTGCTCGAACTCGGAACGGAAGTGCTTGACGAAGGCGCGCACCGGCATCGCCGCGGCGTCGCCGAGCGCGCAGATCGTTCGGCCCTGGATGTTGTCGGCCACCGAGTTGAGAAGATCGAGGTCCTCGGGCCTTCCCTTGCCGTGCTCGATCCGGTGCACCACGCGGTACAGCCAGCCGGTGCCTTCGCGGCACGGCGTGCACTGGCCGCAGGATTCCTCGAAATAGAAGTACGACAGCCGCTCGAGCGAGCGCACCATGCAGCGCGTCTCGTCCATGATGATCACCGCGCCAGAACCGAGCATCGAGCCGGCCTTGGCGATCGAGTCGTAGTCCATATCGCAGGCCATCATCACGTCTCCCGGCAGCACCGGCATCGACGAGCCGCCCGGAATGCAGGCCTTGAGCCGCCGGCCGCCGCGCATCCCGCCGGCCAGTTCAAGCAATTTCGCGAACGGCGTGCCCATCGGGATTTCGTAGTTGCCCGGCCGCTCGACGTCGCCGGAGACGGAAAAGATCTTGGTGCCGCCATTGTTCGGCTTGCCGATGGCGAGGAAACGGTCGCCGCCATGGTTGATGATGAACGGCACCGCGGCGAACGTTTCGGTGTTGTTGATCGTCGTCGGCTTGCCGTACAGGCCGTAGCTGGCCGGGAACGGCGGCTTGAAGCGCGGTTGGCCTTTCTTGCCCTCGAGCGACTCGAGCAGCGCCGTTTCCTCGCCGCAGATGTAGGCGCCGTAGCCGTGCGAGGCGTAAAGGTCGAAGTTGACCGCCGACCCCATGATGCCCTTGCCCAGGTAGCCCGCGGCGTAAGCCTCTTCGAGCGCTTCCTCGAACCGCGCGTACGTGTCCCAGATTTCGCCGTGGATGTAGTTGTAGCCGACGGTCGCCCCCATCGCGTAACCGGCGATCGCCATACCCTCGATGACGATGTGCGGGTTGTAGCGCAGGATGTCGCGGTCCTTGAACGTTCCGGGCTCGCCTTCGTCGGACTTGCACACCAGGTATTTCTGCCCCGGAAACTGGCGCGGCATGAAGCTCCACTTCAGCCCGGTCGGGAAGCCGGCGCCGCCGCGGCCGCGCAGCGCAGATTTCTTCACCTCGGCGATCACGGTGTCGGGCGGGATCTTCTCGCTCAGGATCTTGCGCAGCGCCGAATAGCCGCCGCGAGCCTCGTAGCTCTTCAGGTCCCAGTTGGCGCCGTCGAGCCCGGCGAGGATCATCGGCTCGATATGGCGGCCGTGAAAACACGTCCGTACCGTCATTTCGCCGCCTTCAGTTCGGAGATCAGCGCATCGAGCTTCTCGTCGCTCATGAGGCTTTCCATCCGCTTGTTGTTGACCAGGAGCACCGGCGCGTCACCGCAGGCGCCCATGCACTCGCCTTCCTTCAGCGTGAACTCGCCATCGGCGGTGGTTTCGTTGAAGCCGATGCCGAGCGTTCGCTTCAGGTGCGACGCCGCCTGATTGCCGCCGGACAGCGCGCACGGCAGATTGGTGCACACGGTGATCTTGTGGCGGCCGACCGGCGCCGTGTTGTACATCGTGTAGAAGGTCGCCACCTCGTACACGGCGATCGGCGGCATGCCGAGATATTCGGCCACGGCCTCGACGACATCCTTGCTGATCCAGCCGTGCTCGTCCTGTGCGATCGCCAAAGCAGCCATGACCGCCGATTGCTTCTGCTCGCGCGGGAACTTGGCGAGCTCACGATCGATCTTCGCCAGCGCCGCTTCCGACAGCAGACTCGAAGGTTTCGGAACCGCGCTCATTTCGCCGCCCGCGCTCACCGATCGATCTCGCCGAACACGATGTCCTGCGTGCCGATGATGGCCACCGCGTCGGCAATCATGTGGCCGCGCGACATCTCGTCGAGCCCCTGCAGATGCGCGAAGCCCGGCGCACGGATCTTCATCCGGTAAGGCTTGTTGGCGCCGTCGGAAACGAGGTAGATGCCGAACTCGCCCTTCGGATGCTCGACCGCCGCATAGGCCTCGCCTTCGGGAACGTGGAATCCTTCGGTGAACAGCTTGAAGTGGTGGATCAGTTCCTCCATGTTGGACTTCATCTCCACCCTGGAGGGCGGCGCGATCTTGTGGTTGTCGACCATGACCGGGCCGGGATTGCTGCGCAGCCACTCGATGCACTGCTTGATGAGACGGTTCGACTGCCGCATCTCCTCCATCCGCACCAGGTAGCGGTCGTACGAATCGCCGTTGCGGCCGACCGGCACGTCGAACTCGAGCAGGTCGTAGACCTCGTAGGGCTGCTTCTTGCGCAGGTCCCACTCGACGCCGGAACCGCGCAGCATCGGACCCGTGAAGCCCATGTTCAGCGCGCGCTCCGGCGACACGACGCCGATGCCGACCAGCCGCTGCTTCCAGATGCGGTTGTCGGTGAGCAAGGTCTCGTACTCGTCGACATACCTCGGGAAGCGATCGGTGAAGTCGTCGATGAAGTCGAGCAGCGAGCCCTGCCGGTTCTCGTTCAGCCGCTTGATGTCGGCTGCGCTGCGGAACTTCGACGCCTTGTACTGCGGCATCACGTCGGGCAGGTCGCGATAGACGCCGCCCGGACGGTAATAGGCCGCGTGCAGGCGCGCGCCCGACACCGCCTCATACATGTCCATCAGGTCTTCGCGCTCGCGGAACGCGTACAGGAACACGGCCATCGCGCCGACGTCGAGCCCGTGCGCGCCGATCCACAGCAGGTGGTTCAGCAGCCGCGTGATTTCGTCGAACATCACGCGGATGTACTGCGCGCGAAGCGGAACCTCGAGGCCGAGCAGCTTCTCGATCGCCATCACATAAGCGTGCTCGTTGCACAGCATCGACACGTAGTCGAGCCGGTCCATGTACGGCACCGACTGGATGTACGTGCGCGTCTCGGCAAGCTTTTCGGTGGCCCGATGCAGCAACCCGATGTGCGGATCGGCACGCTGGATCACCTCGCCGTCGAGTTCGAGCACCAGCCGCAGCACCCCATGCGCCGCCGGATGCTGCGGGCCAAAATTGAGCGTGTAATTCTTGATCTCGGCCACTGTGGTCAACCCGGCGATGCCGCGCAGCGAAGGGGCGTTACACGCTCAATTTCGGCGGCCGCCAACCTGCGCGCAGCGCAGGTTAAGCCCGCGGCACGCGGGCGGCGGACGGCAACGTTCAGCGTGTAGTTCTTGATCTCCGCCACGGTCTAGCGTCCCTGCCCGTAGCCTTCCTCGCGGATAACCCGCGGCACGATTTCGCGCGGCGCGATCGACACCGGCTGGTAGATGACGCGACGCTGCTCGGGGTCGTAGCGCATCTCGACGTGACCGGAGACGGGGAAGTCCTTGCGGAACGGATGACCGACGAAACCGTAATCGGTCAGGATGCGGCGCAGGTCCTCGTGGCCCTCGAAGACGATGCCGTACAGGTCGAACGCCTCGCGCTCGAACCAGTTGGCCGCCGACCAGATCGGCGTGACGGAGGCGACCATCGGCAGGTCGTCGTCCGGACAGAACGAACGCACGCGCAGCCGCCAGTTATGCGCGACCGACAGCAGATGGACGACGACAGCGAAGCGGGCGCCATCCCAGCGGCCGTTGCCGTAGTCCCGGTAATCGACGCCGGCCAGATCGATCAGCTGTTCGAAACGCAGCTGCTCGTCGTCGCGCAACGTCTGCGCGACCTCCAGATACTGGCCGCTCGGAACGACGATCGTCACTTCGCCGCGCGCGACGGTCGTGCTCGTCACGCGAGGTCCAAGCGCCGCAGCAAGGTTCTTGACCAGGATTTCGAGTCTCGTCATCGGCTCTAGCGGGCGATCGTGTTGGTGCGCCGGATCTTGTTCTGCAACTGGATGATCCCGTAGATCAGCGCCTCGGCTGTCGGGGGGCAGCCCGGAACGTAGACATCGACCGGGACGATTCGATCGCAGCCGCGGACCACCGAATAGCTGTAGTGGTAATAGCCGCCGCCGTTGGCGCATGAGCCCATCGAGATCACCCAGCGCGGCTCGGCCATCTGGTCGTAGACCTTGCGCAGCGCCGGCGCCATCTTGTTGCACAGGGTTCCGGCGACGATCATCACATCCGACTGGCGCGGACTGGGCCTGAACATCACGCCGAAGCGGTCGAGGTCGTAACGTGCGGCGCCGGCATGCATCATCTCGACGGCGCAGCAGGCCAGGCCGAAGGTCATCGGCCACAGCGAACCCGTCTTGCTCCAGTTGATGAGCTTGTCAACACTGGTCGTGACGAAGCCCTCGTTCAGAACGCCTTCAACGCCCATATCAAGTCACCTCGATGTCCTGCCCGTCACCTCATTCCCAGTCGATCGCGCCCTTTTTCCACTCGTAAACGAAGCCGACCGTCAGGATGACGAGGAACACCATTGCCGCCCAGAAACCGACGCTCCACTGGCCAAGACCGAGCATGGCGGCCGCGAACGGAAACAGGAACGCAATCTCAAGATCGAACAGAATGAACAGGATCGCCACCAGGTAGTAGCGAACGTCGAACTTCATCCGCGCGTCTTCGAAAGCCTCGAAGCCGCACTCATAAGGCGAAAGCTTCTCCGGATCGGGCCGGTGCGGGCCGAGCAGCGCGCCGATGGCGATCGGCGCTGCGCCGACGGCAAGACCCACCAGGATGAACAGCAGGACGGGGAGGTAGGTATCGAGGTTCATCTGCGCAGACTGAAGTCGTGCCTTCGATGCCGTTACGACCGGCGACGCGAGGACGCCGCGATGTCAACGTGCCGCCTGCTGCTGGCAGCCGATTCCGGTGGTGCCCACGGTGAGATTCGAACTCACACAGCTTGCGCCGCCACCCCCTCAAGATGGTGTGTCTACCAATTCCACCACGTGG
>JBFGOX010000093.1:0-8480 GCA_041565015.1 Burkholderiaceae bacterium | reverse complement strand
TTCTTCCCGGAAGAAAAGCGACAGCAGCTGCTGATGGACCTGTCGCTGAACCTGCGGGCGATGGTCTCGCAGCGCCTGCTGCCGTTCAAGGACCGCAAGGGCCGCATTCCGGCGGTCGAGATCCTGCTGAATACGCCGCTGGTGCAGGAACTGATCTTCAAGGGCAACGTGCCGGAAATCCGCGAGGTGATGAAGCGCAGCCGCGAGCAGGGCATGCAGACCTTCGACCAGGCGCTGTTCGACCTGCACGAAGCCGAACTCGTCTCCTACGAGGACGCGCTGCGCAATGCCGATTCGGTCAACGACCTGCGCCTGAACATCAAGCTGAATTCGAAGCTCTACGGCGGTGCGGCAGAGATCCAGCGCGGCATCGAGCACCTGGGCCTTACCGGCTCATAACCGGCGCCGCGTCGGCGGCGGGCGGGCGATGCCGTTTCGCGGCGGCATCCGCTGCAGTGCGCGCCTATCATGCATGATCGCCCGCGCGACGGGCATCATCGACGCAGCCGCATCATCATGGGTTCCGTTTACGAATTCTCCGCCAAGACCATCGACGGCAAGGCCCGCAAGCTGTCCCATTACAAGGGAAAGGTGCTGCTGATCGTCAACACGGCGAGCAGGTGCGGCTTCACGCCGCAATACAAGGGGCTCGAGGCCCTGTACCAGAAGTACGGCAGGCGCGGCTTCGCGGTGCTCGGTTTTCCGAGCAACCAGTTCGGCGAGCAGGAGCCGGGACCGGAGTCCGAGATTGCCGAATTCTGCGAGATCAACTTCGGCGTCACCTTTCCGCTGTTCGCCAAGATCGACGTCAACGGCGAGGGCGCGCATCCTCTGTACAAATACCTCACCAGCGCGAAGCCGGGATTGCTGGGCTCCGAAGCGATCAAGTGGAACTTCACCAAATTCCTTGTCGACCGTGAAGGCGGCGTGGTGAAGCGCTACGGTCCGACCACCGAGCCGAAGGAAATCGCGGACGACATCGAGGCGCTGCTCGGCTGAGTCGGTCGCGTTATGCTGGACCTCCATTGGGAAGCGAGTTCGATAAGGAGACGGCCATGACCAAGCGCAGCGCATCGGCAGAATGGAAAGGCACCCTGAAGGACGGCGGCGGAACGATGAGCCTCGGCAGCGGCGCCTATACGGGCCCGTACACGTTCGCGTCGCGATTCGAATCCGGCCCGGGCACCAACCCGGAAGAACTGATTGGCGCGGCGCATGCCGGTTGTTTCTCGATGTTCCTTTCAGCGTTGCTGACCAAAGCCGGGCTGAATCCGACCCATATCAAGACCACCGCGACCGTTCACCTCGGCGAAGGCCCGACGATCAATCTGATCGAACTGCACAGCGAGGCGAAGGTGCCTGGCGTCACCGAAGAGCAGTTGCGCGAGCACGTCGAGGCGGCGAAGAAAGGCTGTCCGGTGTCGAAAGCGCTGGCCGGCCCCGAAATCCGGCTCAACGTGAAGCTACTTTCGTAACGTCGCGCGGCGACGTTCAGCGAGCCTGCGCCGCCCGCGGACGATACTGACCGGACACGAGCGCGAAGCGGAAGAAGCGGCATTCCAGCGGGCCATTGAACAGCACCGCCTTGCGCGTTTCCTTCAGGTGCAGCTGCCGTGGCAGGTCGCGGTCTGCGCTCAGCAGCCACGCCTGCCAACCGGCGAAGGATTGCTTGAGCCGGTCGCCGAAGTCGCGCATCAACGACGGTACGGTCGCCGATTTCGGCGCGCTTTGTTCGCCGTAAGGCGGGTTGGTGACGATGAGCCCGTGCGCGGCGGGCTGCTCAACGTTTCGCGCATCGACCGCGGCAAAGCTGAGCCGTCCATCGTCAAGCCACGCCTGCAGTCCGGCAAGCTGCGCATTGCGGCGCGCGGTCTCGATCACGCGCGTCGAGATATCGCTGCCGGCGATGCTCGCGGGCGCCTTGTCGTCGATTGCCGCCAGCGCCTGCGCCTTCAATTCGCGCCAGGCCACGCCGTCGAAGCCGGCCAGCCGCTCGAACGCAAAGTGCCGGTCCAGCCCGGGCGCGCGCTGCGAGGCCATCTGCGCCGCTTCGATGACGATCGTGCCGCTGCCGCAGAACGGGTCGATCAGCGGCGTACCCGGCCTCCAGCCGGCAAGCAGCAGCAATCCGGCGGCAAGGTTTTCCTTCAGCGGCGCTTCGCCCTTGTCGGCCCGCCAGCCGCGCTTGAACAGCGGCTCGCCCGACAGATCGAGATAAAGCGTCAGCCGCGTTTCATCGAGATGGGCGTAGACGCGAACGTCGGGCTGCGCGCGGTCGATCGACGGCCGTGCGCCGGTGGCCTCGCGCAGCCGGTCGACGATCGCATCCTTGATGCGCAGGGTGGCGAATTCGAGGCTCCTGAGCGGTGAGCGCGACGCGCTGACGTCGACGCGCAACGTCTGCGCCGAAGTGAAATGCCGCTCCCAGTCGATCGCTTGCGCCAGGGCGTAGAGGTCCTGCTCGCTGCGGTACTCACCGACGGCCAGTTGCCACAGCACGCGGCTGGCGATGCGGCTGTGCAGATTGGCCGCGTAGGCGGCCGCGAGCGCGCCACTGAAACCGACGCCGCCGCCTTCGATCGCCAGCGCGCCGGCGTCGAGTGCGCGCAGCTCGTCGGCCAGCAGCGGCTCGAGGCCGCGCGGACAGATCGCGAAGAAGCGTTCGGCTCTGGTGCTCATCGGGCGCAGCCTGCGCTGCTGGCGGCAAAGCGCGAACGATACGCGCTCCTACAATCGGCCGGCGGCAACCGGAGGTGGCCGCTCAGAATCGAGGAGGCAACGCGCATGCAACCGAGCGTATTCACGCGCATCATCCGCGGCGAACTGCCGGCAGCGAAGGTCTACGAGGACGAACACACGATCGCCTTCATGGACGCCGGCCAGGTCAACCCGGGTCACGTCATCGTGGCGACCAAGAAGCAGGTCGAAACGATCGTCGATCTCGACGATGAACTGGCCGGGGCGCTGTTTCGCACGGTCGCGCGTATCGCGCGTGCCGTCGAGGCGGCATTCTCGCCGGCGGGCATCACGGTGCTGCAGGCCAACCGTCCCGCAGGCTGGCAGACGGTACCGCACGTCCACGTGCACGTGCTGCCCCGGCATCCGGGCGACGGGGTCGAACTGGTCTGGCCGCGCAAGGAGCCACCGCTCGAGGCGCTTCGCGCGCTGGCGGCGCGCCTGCAGGTTTCCTGAGGCCTAGGCGGGCTATTGCGCCAGCGCGCGATCGAGGAAGTCGAGCCGGTCCTGGCCCCAGAACAGTTCGCCGCGATAGCGGTAGGTCGGCGCACCGAAGACCTGTGCATCGATGGCCTGCTGCGTGTAGGCATCGTAGCGGGCCTGGATCTGCGGCGACCGGCAACGCGCCATCAGCGCGGCGGCGTCGAGCCCGGCGGCGGATGCGATCGACGCCAGCGTAACCTCATCGGCAATGTCGCGCTCGTCGCGCCACACCGCCGCCAGCACGCGGCCGGTGATATCGAGCCCGGCCTCGGTCGAAACTTCGTCAGCGGCAATGATCAGCCGCGAGGCCGCGTCGGCGGCAACCGGAAAGAACTTCGGCGTCAGGTTCATCGACAGGCCGAGAAAGTCGCGCCAGCGCGTCAGTTCGACCATGCGGTAGACGACCCGCTGCGGCGCCCGTTTCGCCAGCGGCAACCCGCCGGAAACCGGAAAGACCTTGGTCGCGTCCATCGGGCGCAGCCTGATCATGGCTTCGTGTCGGCGCGCGATGTCGACGAGGCGCTGATGCCCGAGATATGTGAACGGCGAGTTGGCGAAAAGGTGGTACTCGATTTCCTTGTCCATACCGTTGACTCCCGTCGCCCGCGCATCGGCAGGCGATCGCTAGAAGGGTTTGACGACGGCCAGAATCACGGCCGCCACGAGCACCACCGCTGGCACCTCGTTGAACCAGCGGAACCAGACGGGTGTGTGCGCGTTGCGGTCGTGCGCAAAATCGTCGAGCAGCATGCCGCAGTACAGGTGATAGACGACCAGCAGCGCCACCAGCGCCAGCTTGGCCAGCAGCCAGCCCTGACCCTGGCCAATGCCGTATCCCAGCCACAGCCAGAGGCCGAGTCCGACCGCCAGCACGGCGCTCGGCATCATGATGCCGTAATAGAGCTTGCGCTCCATCACCTTGAACCGTTCGATCGACGGCGCATCGTCCGCCATCGCGTGATAGACGAACAGGCGCGGCAGATAGAAAAGGCCCACGAACCAGGTGACGACGAAGACGATGTGTAGCGACTTGACCCAGGGCATCGCCGTGCGCGCTCAGAGCACCTGACGTGTCGCGCGCGGATACCACTGCGCCGTCAGGCGCGCAGCTGGCCGGCGCCGTAGACGACGTATTTCAGCGAGGTCAGCCCTTCGAGGCCGACCGGTCCGCGCGCATGCAGCTTGTCGGTCGAGATGCCGATCTCGGCGCCGAGGCCGTACTCGAAGCCGTCGGCGAAGCAGGTCGGTGCATTGACCATGACCGAACTCGAATCGACCTCGCGCAGGAAGCGCTCGATGGCGAAGTGATCGCGGCTGACGATTGCATCCGTGTGGTGCGAGCCGTAGTGCTCGACGTGTGCGATCGCGGTGTCCAGCGAATCGACGACGCGTACGGCGAGGACCGGCGCCAGGTACTCCGTGAACCAGTCCTCCTCGGTGGCCGGCCTGACCCGCGGCAGCAGCTGGCAGGTGACGGGACAGCCGCGCAACTCCACTGCGCGCGCGTGCAGTTCGGCCGCCACCTGCGGCAGGAACGTCGTCGCGACCTCGGCGTGCACCAGCAGCGTTTCCATCGCGCCGCAAATGCCGTAACGGTAGGTCTTGGCGTTGACGGCGATCGCCAGCGCCTGTTCGAGATCGGCGGCAGCGTCGACGAACACGTGGCAGTTGCCGTCCAGGTGCTTGATCATCGGCACCTTGCTTTCGCCGGCCAGCCGCTCGATCAGCCCGCGGCCGCCTCGCGGCACGATGACGTCGACGAATTTCGGCATCGACACCAGCAGGCCGACAGCCGCGCGGTCGGTGCTGTCGATCAGTTGCACCGCTTCGGCCGGCAGGCCGGCTTCGTGCAGGCCGCGCTGAACTTGCTGCGCCAGCAGGCGATTGCTGTCGATGGCCTCCGAGCCGCCGCGCAGGATCGTCGCGTTGCCGCTTTTGATGCACAGCGCTGCCGCGTCGACCGTCACGTTGGGCCGGCTTTCGTAGATGATGCCGATGACCCCGAGCGGCACGCGCATGCGTCCGATGCGCAGGCCCGACGGTTGCGGGCGAACATCGCTGACCTCGCCGACCGGATCGGGCAACTGCGTGATCTTCTCCACTCCCGCGGCCATCTTCTCGATGCTTGCCGCCGAAAGGCGCAGGCGGTCGAGCAGCGGGCCTTCGAGCCCGGCGGTCGTCGCGCGCTCGACGTCGCGCCGGTTTGCCTCGAGCAACTGCGCTGCGGCGGCGCGGATCGCAGCGGCGATCGCGTTCAGCGCGGCGTTCTTCCGTGCTGTCGTGGCGCGCGCCATCGCAGCCGACGCGGCGCGCGCGCGCTGGCCCACCGCCTGCATATAAGCGGGCAGATCGGCGGATGAAGTCAGTTCGGCAGGCGCATTCATCGTGGGCCGCCGGCGGCACAGGCCAGCGCGATATCGCCCAATTCTAGCCATGGGTCGCTGTCGCGCCGCGGCGCACGCAGGCCCTTGGCCAGTCGGTCGACTTCGGCGCATCGTGCCAGCAGCGCGGTCAGCATCGTGTTCGACAAACGGCGCAGCGCCTGCGGCATCAGCTTCTCGCGTGGACCCCAGATGCGCAGTTCGCGCGTCGCCGTGGCAAGTGGCTGACCGGCGGCCACCGCTTCCTGCAGCCGCAGCAGCGTCCGCAGTTCCTCGGCTACGACCCACAGCAGCAGGGGCAGCGGCTCGCCTTCGGCGCGCAAGCCCTCGAGCAGGCGCAGGGCGCGGGGACCATCGCCGGCCAGCAGCGCCGGCGCCAGCGCGTAAACGTCGTAGCGCGCGACGTTCAGCACCGCGTCGGTCACCTGCTCGAGCGTCAGCTTGCCGGGCGGATACAACAGCGCCAGCTTGCCGATCTCCTGGTGCGCCGCGAGCAGGTTGCCCTCGACGCGGTCAGCGATGAATTCGAGCGCATTTTGGTCAGCGTGCTGCTCATGTCGGGCCAGTCGGCGACCGATCCACGCGGGCAGTGCGCTGCGCTCGATCCGTTCGACGTCGATCCACACGGCCGCGTGTTCGAGCGCAGCCGCCCAGCTGCTGCGGCGGGTGTCACGATCGAGCCGCGGCAGCGTGATCAGGGCGAGCACATCGTCCGGTGGCGCATGAGCGAACCCGCGCAGCGCTTCACCGCCGGCCTTGCCGGGTTTGCCTGCAGGCAGCCGCAGTTCGACGATGCGTTTCTCGGCGAACAGAGACAGGCCACTGGCGGCCGCGGTCAACAGCGACCAGTCGAACCGGGCATCGGCATGCAGGACGTCGCGTTCGCTGTAGCCGGTTGCGCGCGCCGCCGCGCGGATCGCATCGGCGGCTTCGATCGCCAGCAGGGGTTCGTCGCCGGCGACGACGTAGACCGGCGCCAGCTGGCCGTCTTTGCGCCGCGACTGCAGGTGCGCGGCCAGCGCGTCGGGCTTCAGCAGCATCAGCTCAGGGCTTCAGCGACGACAGCCGGCGCAGCATCTGCTGCACGAGGTCGATCTGCATGTCGGCAAACAGCTGCACCTCCTCCGACTCGCGCGCCAGGATCTGCGCCTCGCTGACGGCCAGGTCCCGCGTTGCCGACAGCGGCGTGGCGCCGATGAATTCGCGGCCCTTGCCGTCGTGCACACGAAAAGTGACGCGCAGCCGAAGCTGATACTCGCGCGCGCGGCCTTGCGCGTTCACCGACAGCACGTCGCGGCTGCGCGATTCGTCGACGATCTCGACCACAGCCTGCGCGGCTGCGCGGTCGGCGGCTAGCCGGGTCGACGTGCCGGCGCGGATGTTGCGTGCCAGATCGATGCCGAGCGCCGAATTCGTCGCCGCGGCGATGAACACGGTTTCGAACGGCAGTTGCTGCGTGCCGCGCAGCCGGAACCCGCAAGCGGCCAGTCCGCCCGCGAGCGCCAGGGCGGCGAGCAGCCGCCCGCGGCGCGACCGGTCTGCGGGCTCATCGTCTCCGCGCGGGCGGGGACCCAGCGTCGTCTGGCTCGTTTCCAACAGGCGTAGGCGGACTCGCGCTCGCGCCCAGCGCGTGGCGATGCGCGGCAATTCAAACCACGACATTGACCAGCTTGTTCGGCACCACGACCACGCGCTTGACCGGGTTGCCGCCAACGAACTTCAGCACGTTCGGATCGGCCAGCGCCGCCTGCTCGATCGCCGCCTTGTCGGCGGCCGCCGGCACGCGGATCGCGCCGCGCAGCTTGCCATTGACCTGCACGACCAGTTCGATCTGGTCCTGCACCAGCGCATCGTCGGCCGCCTGCGGCCACGACGCATCGAGGATGCCGCCGAACTCGGCCGCGTAATTCAGTTCCTGCCACAGCACGTGCGTAATGTGCGGCGCGATCGGATAGAGCACGCGCAGCAGGATGCCCAGTGCTTCGCGCAGCAGCGCCCGGTCGGCGGCGCTGTCGCCGAGCCCGGCGTCGTCGAGCGCGTTGAGCATCTTCATCGCCGAGGACACGACCGTGTTGTACTGCACGCGGTCGTAGTCGAAGTCGGCCTGCTTCAGGTTCAGGTGGATCTCGCGCCGCACGGCCTTCGGCGGCGCCGGCAGGGCCACGCCGTCAATCGGCCCGGCCTGCGCGACCGACTCGCGCCGCGCGTAGCAGAAGTTCCACAGCCGGCGCAGGAAGCGGTAGGTGCCCTCGGCGCCGGAGTTGCTCCATGCCGCGCTCTGGTCCGGCGGGCCAGCGAACATCACGAAGGCACGCGCGGTATCGGCGCCGAACCTGCCGATGATGTCGCGCGGCTCGACGACGTTGTTCTTGCTCTTGCTCATCTTCTCGGTGCCGCCGTAGCTGACGGGCAGCCCGTCCTCGTGCGCGGTCACCTTGACCGGCCGGCCCTTGTCGTCGTATTCGATGTCGATCTCGTTCGGGTAGAACCAGCGCTTGCGGCCGTCGGCGTCCTCGCGGTAGTAGCAGTCGTGCGTCAGCATGCCCTGCGTGAACAGGCGGGTGAACGGCTCGTCGAATTTCACCAGGCCGAGGTCGCGCATCACCTTGGTCCAGAAGCGCGCGTACAGCAGGTGCAGCACTGCGTGCTCGATGCCGCCGATGTACTGGTCCATTGGCATCCAGTAGTCGTTGCGCTGATCGACCATGCGCTCGGCGGCGTCGGGCGAGCAGTAGCGCATGTAGTACCAGCTCGAGTCGACGAAGGTGTCCATCGTGTCGGTCTCGCGCCGCGCCGGCGCACCGCATTTCGGGCAGTTGCACCTGAGGAACGCTTCGTGCCTGGCCAGCGGATTGCCGCTGCCGTCGGACACCAGGTCCT
>JBFGOX010000092.1:0-8480 GCA_041565015.1 Burkholderiaceae bacterium | reverse complement strand
GGGCCTGTTGTTCGTTTGGTGTCCGCTGATGTTGGCGTCGCGACGCCTTCCCCATCTACACCATGGAGGCCGCCTGGCGGACGGTGTCGCCGGTGCGATGGGGGGAGTCGGCGGTGCCCTTGGCGGCCTCTCCGGCGCGATCCCGACGCTCTGGTGCACGCTGCGCGGCTACCCGAAGGACATCCAGCGCTCGGTCATTCAGAATTTCAACCTCGTCTTTCTCGGTCTGACGCTGGTCGGATACTTCGCCACCGGTCTCGTGCAAAGCTCGATGGTGCTGCCGATGGCCGTCACGGTGCCCGCCATCCTGCTGACCTCGCTGATCGGCGCTCGCGTCTACGTCGGCATCAGCGACGCCGCGTTCCGCAATATCGTGCTGACGCTGCTGACGGCCTCAGGACTGGCCATGCTGGGCAATTCGCTGCCGCAGCTGCTGGCACGAGCCGCTGCGGTGTGAGGCATGACGCGTTCGGCGACTGGCTGCAGCGCGGCATCTTGGCTCATGGTTCTCGGCAACTGCGATTCGCCGAATGCCACCCTCCAGGCAGGCGGCGTTTGCCGGCGAACGCAGCGGTTCGTTTCGGGCGTAGCAAATGGTCCAAACCGTGGCGCACATCATTGAACACGTGATCGCGCACCTGGCGATGCGTTGAGTGGGGTTGTTGCGGAAGTTCCTCCAATCCGTGAATGGACGTTGCGGACGTCGCCTCGTGAGCGCGCGAATGCCCGTTCATGGCCGGTCGCTGTCGGCAATCGACCGCTGCTGATTGTGAATTGCGATGGCCGGATGCGGTCGGCTGCCGCCAAGCCTTGCACGCGTATCGAGACGATCTTCAGCGTTGCACCCTCGGCTTCGCCGTGCGCGGCGCGCCGACCGGCCGATGATTCGCAGTCGCGGCTCCCTGTCCGTCAAGTGCTCGGTGGCCGGGATCGTCGTCGCAGCGTACGTCGTCGACGCGACCGGTCGTCGGCGATTGGACGTGAGCGCGATGAGGGATCCGCGCTTGCGTGGCCGGGAAGGCGACGCGCGTTTGCCTGCGACCGGTCGGGGGCGCGGCTGCTTGACTGCGTGATGCCGGCGTCCCTGCGCTAGCCGCGGCAGCGGCCCTGCGCGTCGTGCCGGAAGCAGAACTCGGCGGTCAGGCTCGACGATTCCCACGGCACCTGGATGCGCTGCGTCTCGTCGGCCACGCCGATGCGCACCCGCTTGAACAATTGCTCGATCGGCAGGCCCGGCGTGGCCAGGTGCTTGAGCAGGTGCTTGGTGTAGATGCTGTTTTCTCCGCTCGGGCCATCGAGCGCGATGCCGTTCGGCGCAGTCGAAAAGGCGACCAACGTTCCAACGGGGGCGTCGAGTTGCGCCAGCCCCGACGGCGTGACGCCGCGGAACTTCAGCCGTCGGCCGTCCGGCCCGACGAACACGCCGCCGGAAAACGGATTCACGCGGCAGGCGTCGAGGATGACGATATTGATGCCGTGCTGGATCGCGCCCAGCCGGTCGAGCAGTTCGGTGACGTCGGCGCTTTGAGAGGCGATCTCCGCCTCGCTTTGCACATCGGCATCGACGGGCAACAGGTAGTTTCGCCCCTTTGCCTGCACGCCGTGGCCGGCATAGAAGACGAGGCGAACCGCCGCGTTGGCCGCGCGTTGCGAGAACAAACGCATCGACTCGATCAGGTCGCGCAGCGACGTGTCCTCGCGCAGGGTGACCGAAAACCCCAGCCGCTTCAGGCTCGAGGCCACCGCGTTGGCGTCGGCCACCGGGTTCTTCAGCGCCCCGATCTTGTAGGCACCGTTGCCGATGACCAGCGCGACCTTCTGTTCGCCGTTGCCGGCGCGGCCGGCCTGTGCCATCAGCGGACCGAGCGGCAGCATGGCGCCGCCGGCGGCGCCAATCAGGCGCAGCGCTTTGCGGCGCGAGGCGATGAACGGAATTGACGCAGGGCGCAGAGCCATCGTCATCCTCCTTTATTCGCGCGGCGGTAGCCCCGGAACGAGTGCGACCGCCTGGACGATCGATTTGTCTTTGAGCCGATCGGCGTACTCCTGTTCCTTTCCTGCCGGAACGCGGATGTAATAGTCGCCAAGCTGGCCCGGTCCGCCAGCCAGCGTGCCCTGCACGGCAACGAGGGCAAAACGGATGTCGGCCTCTTTCGCTTCCGGCGCGAAGTTGACTTTCAAGAGCGGGCCTTCCTCGACCTGCACCGCCTTCAGCGCGCGGATCTGCATCTCGTCTTCGTCGGCCTGCTGCATCATGTTGAAGATCACGCCGCTTTGCACCGCGAGCACCGCGAACATCCCCAGCGCCATCGCCGGCCGCAACGCAAAATCGCCGAAGAAAGCGCTGATCCGTTCCGCCAGCGTCGGCCGGTCGCCGCGGATCAGCAGCATGGTCTTGGCCAGACCGACGGTCGCCGGAACCTGCGGCACGCTGTCCTGGATCTTCGACTTCAGCGAGCGATACCACTCCAGTTCGGCGCGCGCCGCCGGGTGTTCCTTCAGGTAGCTTTCGACCCAGGCGTGGTCTTCCGCGTTCAAGGTGCCGTTGACGTACCAGGGCAGCAGTTCACTGAACTTCTCGTCCATCATCCTTCTCCACGCGGCTGCAGGCGCATCGGCGCACCCTCCCGCTCAAGCAGCAGTCGCAGGCAGTTCTTGATCTTCTGCCGTGCATGAAACAGTCGTGTTTTCACCGTGTTCTCCGGGCAGCGCTGCACCTCGGCAACCTCTGCCAGTGAATATCCTTCATAGAACACCAGGTGCATGCATTCCCGGTGCTCGTCGGACAGCTTGTCCATGCACTGCCGCACGCCGTCGGTGCGCTGCTTCTGCGCCAGTTGCGAATAGCCGTCCTCGCTCTGGTCGACCTCGGTTTCGGCAACGTCGTCGAGGTCATCGTGTTCCTCGTCGGGCCGGCGGCTGCGGTAGACCATCAGCGCCTTGTTGCGGGCCACGCCGATCAGCCAGGTGCTGAACAGCGAATCGCCGCGGAACTGGGTCGGGTTGCGCCAGACTTGAAACATCGTGTCCACAAGGACTTCCTCGGCCCTCACGTGATCCTTGAGCATGTTCAGCACGTAGGCATAGACCTTGCGGCTGAACGCCTTGTAAAGCTCCTCGAATGCGGCCTGGTCCTGCCTCCCGATTCGCACCAGCAATTCCCTGACCCGGTCGTTGTCCATTGTTTGGTCTGCCCGTGGTTCCGACGCGAAAATATAGTCCGCACGTTCGGATACGGTAGCAATGAACGCTGGCCGGGGCGGGAATCCCGTACGTCGTGGCGGCGCGGGTTGAGCCCATCGGTCGGACCTTGGTTTCAGGCGCCGCCGAAAAGGTTCAAGGATTTTCGTGCGGATGCAGCAGGCGACGCGGCGCGCCGGCGCCAGACCTGCGGTGGCCGCTTATTTGGCTCGATTCGGTGGCTGCCGGCCCCAATAGGCGCCGATGTGCGTCAGGCGCGCAGGCGTTCGAGGCCGTTCTCGTTCATGATCGTCGCCGCGATCTCCTCGATCGACTTGGCGGTCGACGACAGCCAGCGAACGCCTTCGCGACGCATCAGCCGCTCGGCGGCGGCGACCTCCTGGCGGCAATTCTCCAGCGACGCGTAGCGGCTGTTGGGCCGCCGTTCGTGTCGCACCTCGGCCAGCCGTTCCGGCGAGATCGACAGGCCGAAAAGCTTGCGCCGGTGCGGCGGTAAAGCCGAAGGCAGTTCGTCGCGTTCGAAGTCCTCGGGGATCAGCGGATAGTTGGCGGCCTTCACGCCATATTGCATCGCCAGGTAAAGACTGGTCGGCGTCTTGCCGCTGCGGGAGACGCCAACCAGGATCACGTCGGCCGTGGCCAGTTCCTTGGCCGACTGTCCATCGTCGTGCGCGAGCGCGAAATTGATGGCGTCGATCCGGCGGTAATAGCTCCGCGTGTCGCTCATCGTGTGCGAGCGGCCGATCGTATGGGTCGAGCGGATGCCCAGCTCGTGCTCGAGGGGGACGACGAAGGAGTCGAGCAGGTCGAGGACCATCGCCCGGGCAAGGCGCAGTTCGGCGTTGGCCTCCGGATCGACCAAAGTGGAGAAGACGATCGGCCGGGCGCCGTCGAGAACTGCCGCCTGGTTGATACGGGTGACGAGTTCGTGCGCCTTTTCGACCGAATCGACGAATGGGGCGCGCACCCTCCGGTAGCGCAGCGACTCGAACTGGGTCAGCACGCTGTGGCCGAGCGTCTCGGCGGTGATGCCCGTGCCGTCGGAAACGAAGAAGACCGTGCGCACGGGCTCGTCGTGAGCGGACTTTTGTGTCGACATCGGTTTCGGCGGTCGGACAGCAGCCTCTGGCTAGAATCGCGGCGATTCTTGCATACGGCGGCGGGATATTCGGTCGCCCACTGGAGTAGCCATGCGGCGCGGCAAGTACGTGATCCCGTTCAGCGAGTTGCGGATGTCCGACGTCGGGACCGTGGGCGGCAAGAACGCGTCACTTGGCGAGATGCTCAGCCAGTTGACCGGGGAGGGCATCCGCGTGCCGAACGGATTCGCCACCACCGCCGATGCATTTCGCGAGTTCCTGCAGGCGGCCGGTCTTGTCGAGCGCATCAACGCACGGCTCGACGCGCTCGACGTCGACGATGTCAAGGCGCTAGGTTCCACCGGCGCCGAGATCCGTAGTTGGGTCGAGGAGGCGCCGTTCCCGAGCCAGATTGAAGATGAAATACGTTCATTTTATCAGTGGCTTAAGGAAGATTCCTCAGGTGAAATCTCGGTCGCGGTCCGTTCCAGCGCCACCGCCGAAGACTTGCCGGACGCCTCGTTTGCCGGGCAGCAGGAAACCTTTCTGAACGTGGTTGGCATCGAAACGGTCCTGCCGAGGGTCAAGCAGGTCTTCGCTTCGCTGTACAACGATCGCGCCATCGCCTACCGGGTGCACAAGGGCTTCGTGCATGCCGACGTGGCGCTCTCGGCGGGAGTGCAGCGCATGGTGCGCAGCGACCTGGGCAGCGCCGGGGTCGCCTTCACCATCGACACCGAGTCGGGGTTCAAGGACGTGGTGTTCGTCACGGCGAGCTACGGCCTTGGCGAAACCGTGGTGCAGGGTGCGGTCAACCCGGACGAGTTCTACGTCCACAAGCCGATGCTGGCCGCCGGCAAGTTTCCTTTGATCCGGCGGTCGCTCGGCAGCAAGCTGATCAAGATGGAGTTCGACCCCGAGGCCGCCAATGGCCGCACGGTGCGCACCGTCGACGTAACCAAGGGCGACCGGCACCGTTTCTCACTGACCGACGACGACGTGCTGGAACTGGCCCGTTACGCGGTGAAGATCGAGCAGCACTACGGCCGACCGATGGACATCGAGTGGGGCAAGGACGGCGCTGACGGCAAGATCTACATCCTGCAGGCGCGGCCGGAAACGGTGAAGTCGCAGCCCCACGTTCAGCAGCGCTTCAAGCTGAAAGGCAAGTCGGCGGTGCTGGCCAGCGGACGGGCCATCGGGCAGAAGATCGGCATCGGGCCGGTCGCGGTGATCCGCAGCGCCGAACAGATGGAGCGCGTGCGGTCCGGCGACGTGCTGGTCACCGACATGACCGACCCGAACTGGGAGCCGGTGATGAAGCGGGCGGCGGCGATCGTCACCAACCGCGGTGGACGCACCTGCCACGCGGCGATCATCGCCCGCGAGCTCGGCATTCCGGCGGTGGTCGGCTGCGGCGATGCGACCGAAACGCTGGTCGAGGGTGCGACAGTGACCGTCTCGTGCGCGGAAGGCGATACTGGCTACATCTACGAAGGCGCGCTGGAAAGTGAAGTGGAGACCGTCGAGCCGGGCCGGCTTCCGGAGCTGCCGGTGAAGATCATGATGAACGTCGGCAATCCGCAGCTGGCCTTCGAGTTCCAGTCGCTGCCCAACGCCGGCGTCGGACTGGCGCGGCTGGAGTTCATCATCAACAACAATATCGGCGTGCACCCGAAGGCGATCCTCGACTATCCGCGGATCGACGGTGAACTGAAGCAGGCGGTCGAGGGTCTGGCCTTCGGCTACGACACCCCGCGGCAGTTCTTCGAGTCGCGGCTGGCCGAGGGCATCGCCACGATCGCCGCCGCCTTCTGGCCGAAGCCCGTCATCGTGCGCATGTCGGACTTCAAGAGCAACGAATACAAGAAGCTGATCGGCGGCACGCGTTACGAGCCCGACGAGGAAAACCCGATGCTCGGCTTTCGCGGCGCCTCGCGCTACATCGCCGAGAGCTTCGCCGAGTGCTTTCGCATGGAGTGCGCGGCGTTGAAACGCGTGCGCGACACGATGGGCCTCACGAACGTCGAGATCATGGTGCCGTTCGTCCGCACGCTGAAGGAGGCGCGGCGGGTGACCGAACTGCTGGCCGAAAACGGCCTGAAGCGCGGCGAGGAGGGGCTGCGGCTGATCATGATGTGCGAAGTGCCGTCCAATGCCGTGCTGGCCGAGCAGTTCCTCGAGTACTTCGACGGTTTTTCGATCGGCTCGAACGACCTGACGCAGCTCACCCTCGGGCTGGATCGCGATTCGGGGCTGGTCGCCGAGGGATTCGACGAGCGTGACCCTGCGGTCAAGGCGCTGCTCGAACGGGCAATCAAGGCCTGCCGCGCCGGCGGCAAGTACGTCGGCATCTGCGGCCAGGGCCCGTCGGACCACGTCGACTTCGCCCAGTGGCTGATGGAGCACGGCATCGAATCGATCTCGCTGAATCCGGATACGGTGATCGAGACCTGGCGCCGGCTGGCCAAGGTGGTCCAGGCACACGCGGAGCGCATGTGAGCAGCTGGATCTGGTGGATGGTGCTGGCCTTCGGCCTGCTGATCCTCGAACTGGTCACCGGTACCTTCTATCTGTTGGTGATCGCGGTGGCGCTGGCCGCGGCCGGCATCGCCGACCTGGCCGGCGCATCGCTGACGCTGCAACTGGTCGTCGCGGCCGTCATCGGCTTTTCCGGCGCCCTTTGGCTGCGCCGCTCGCGCTTCGGGCGCCTGAAGACCGAAGGCGACAGGCTGCAGAACCTCGACATCGGGCAGGTGATCCGCGTCGAGAACTGGACCGCGGGCAACACGTCGCGCACGCAGTACCGAGGCGCCGAATGGGACGTGCTGCTGGCACCCGGCGAGACCGCGGCGCCGGGCGAGTTCGTCATCCAGTCCGTGCAGGGCAGCCGGCTCGTCGTCGCCCGCAAGGCGGCCTGAAACAAGGAACAGGAAATGCTCGAAGGCACCGTGATCGTGATGCTGGTGGTTCTGGCGGTGGTCATCACGTTCATCGTCAAGGCCGTGACCATCGTGCCGCAGCAGCACGCCTGGGTGGTCGAGCGGCTGGGCAAGTTCCATGCCTCGCTCGGCCCTGGCCTGAAGATCGTCATCCCGTTCATCGACAAGATCGCCTACAAGCACAGCCTGAAGGAGATCCCGCTCGATACGCCGAGCCAGGTGTGCATCACGAAGGACAACACGCAGCTGGCGGTCGATGGCGTGCTGTATTTCCAGGTCACCGACCCGCAGCGCGCCTCGTACGGCTCGAGCAACTACATCGTCGCCATCACGCAGCTGGCGCAGACCACGCTGCGCTCGGTGGTCGGTCGCCTGGAACTCGACAAGACCTTCGAGGAGCGCGAGTTCATCAACCACAGCGTCGTCTCGGCGATCGATGAGGCGGCGATGAACTGGGGCGTGAAGGTGTTGCGCTACGAGATCAAGGACCTGACGCCGCCGGCGGAGATCCTGCGCGCGATGCAGCAGCAGATCACTGCCGAGCGCGAAAAACGGGCGCTGATCGCGTCCTCGGAAGGGCGCAAGCAGGAACAGATCAACATCGCCACCGGCGAACGCGAGGCGGCGATCGCCCGCTCGGAGGGCGAGAAGCAGGCGCAGATCAACATCGCGCAGGGCGAGGCCGGCGCGGTGCTGGCCATTGCCGAGGCCACCGCCGAAGCGATCCGCAAGGTGGCGGCGTCGATCCAGGTGCCGGGCGGCATGGAGGCCGTCAACCTGAAGGTGGCCGAACGATACGTCGAGGCGTTCGCCGGGCTGGCCAAGACGGGGAACTCGCTGATCCTGCCGGCGAACCTTGCCGACGTCGGCGGCCTGATCGCCGCGGCGATGACGGTGGTCAAGCAGCAGGCCGGCAGGGCGTAGGGCGAACAGGACCGCGCGATGGAATTCCTGCTTGCCGCGATCGGCCTCGTCGTTGCCGTGTGGATGATCCTGTCGGCGCGCAAACGCCATCGCGGCGAACCGCGCGACGAAAAGCGGCCGCGGGATTGAGGGCGACGCCGGGAGCGGGGTGCCGCGCTCGGCGCAATCCCTTGCCTGTTCGTGCAGATCGCACGAGAGGACTCGGCATATCCAGTCGGGGCGCTGGCGACCGCTGCCGTGGGGGCGAGGCCGACCGGTTCGTCCGCCAGCGCGCGGCAACGACTGCGCAGAACCGATGCCCGGCGACAGCGCATCGCGTTCGGCCCGAGTTGGC
>JBFGOX010000091.1:0-8484 GCA_041565015.1 Burkholderiaceae bacterium | reverse complement strand
CCGGCACCGGCGTCACGTTGCGGGCCGCCATCAGGCCGAGGGGCAGCGCCATCAATATCGACAAGATGGTGCCGAGGGTGGCGATATGCAGCGTTTCCATCATCGCCGCGTGCACACCCCGCCGATAGTGGACGTAGTCGATCGGCCACATCCGCGCCAGCAGGTCCTTCATCTGCGCCGGCGCGTCGTACAGGAATTCCGGAATGATCTCGATCGTGCGCAGCGAGACCACTACCGCGGCGACCACCGCCAGATAGACGGCAAAGCGCGCCAGCCGCTGCGCCGACGAGAAGCGCCGCCATTCGCGGTCGACGCGGGCGACGGGGCCGGATACTGCGCCTGCGCTCATCGGTCTACTGGGCGAAGATCTTCTGGATCCGCGTCGAGATCACTTCGGCGGCGAACACGACGGCGATGATCGCCAGCAGGATCGCGCAGACGACGTCGTAGTCGAAGCGCTGGAAGGCGACGAACAGCGGCGCGCCGATGCCGCCGGCGCCGACAATGCCGACCATCGTCGAGTTGCGGATGTTCGAGTCGAACTGGTAGGTGGAAAAGCCGATGAAGCGCGGCAGCACCTGCGGCAGAACGCCGAAGACGATGACATTCATGAACGAGGCGCCGGTGGCCCGTACCGCCTCGACCTGCTTGAGCGAAATCTCCTCGATCGCCTCGGCGAACAGCTTGCCGATGAAACCAATCGACGCCACGACCAGCGCCAGCACGCCGGCGATCGCGCCGAAGCCGACCGCCTTGACGAAGATGATGGCGACGATCACCGGGTGAAAGGCTCGTGCCAGCGCGATCAGACCACGCGCGCTCCAGCTGACCCAGGCCGGCATCAGGTTGCGTGCGGCCAGCAGTCCGATCGGCAGCGACAGCAGGATGCCGGCAAATGACGCCAGCACGGCGATTTCGAGGCTTTCCTTCATGCCCTTGAGCACTGCCTCCCACTGACTGAAATTCGGCGGGAACATGCGGCCGAGGAAGGTCCGCAGGTGATCGAGCCCTTCGATGAAGCGCTGCCAGGTAAAGTCCAGCTGCGCGGCGGCGTAGATGCTGTAAGCGGCCAGCAGCAGCCAGCCGGCGCGCGCCCACCAGTTGGCCGGGAACGGCTCGCTGGTTCTCGCCACGGCGGCGTTCGCATTCATTGCCGTGCCTTCAGTGCAGCCAGTGCTCGCCGCCGTAGATGCGCTTGAGCTGCTGGTCGGTCAGCTCGTCCGGCGGTCCATCAAAGACAACGGTGCCGCCCGACATGCCAATGATGCGGTCGGCGAAGCGCCGCGCCAGTTCGACGTCGTGCATGTTGACCAGAATCGGTATCGCATGCTTCGCACCGACCTCGCGCATCAGCTCCATGATTTCGACCGAGGTCTTCGGGTCGAGCGAGGAGGTCGGCTCATCGGCCAGCAGCAGGCGCGGGTCCTGCATGATCGCGCGGGCGATGCCGACCCGCTGCCGCTGCCCACCAGACAGGCTGTCGGCGCGCTGATTGGCAAAACCGGCGAGGCCCACTTCGTCGAGCAGCTCGAAGGCGCGCGCGATGTCCTCCGGCGGATAACGCCGCAGCCAGGCCTTGAACGCCGACAGATAGCCCAGCCGTCCGCACAGCAGGTTCTCGATCACCGACAGGCGCTCGACCAGGTTGTACTCCTGGAACACCATGCCGATGTGCCGCCGCGCCAGCCGCAATTCACCACTCGACAGTTTCGTCAGGTCGCGGCCCTCGAACAGGATGCTGCCGCTGCGCGGCTCGACCAGCCGGTTGATGCAGCGAATCAGCGTGCTCTTGCCGGTGCCGGACGGGCCGATGATCGCGGTGACGCCGCGCGCGGCAATATCGAGCGTGATGTCGTGCAGGATGGGCTTGCCGCGTTTGTATTCCTGCGACAGCGCTTGGATCTGAAGTGCGGTTTCGCTCATCGGGTGTCCTGCCGGCGCAGGGTCAGCGCAAAACGGACAAAGAAAGACCGCCCGGCTTTTGCGGGCGGTCATGACAGGGCGTTTATCTACTTCTTCGCCGCTGCGGCCTTCTTCGCGCGGGCCTCTTCTTCCTTCTTGGTCAGCGCCTCGAACGCCGCTTGACCGAAGGACTCGCCACTGCCTGCCGCGACCTTGCGCACGACATCCCAGTCCTTCAGGTAGGTCACCGGGAAGAAGCGGTCGGCGCCGTCGAATGACTTCTTCATGTCCTCCGTGTAGCGATAGTCGTAGAAGCACTTGAGCATCTTGTCGCGCAGTGCCGGCTCGAGGTCGTGTGCATAGGCAAATGACGAGGTCGGGAACGGATCGCTCTGCCAGATGACGCGGAACTCGCTTTCCTTGACGGTGCCGCGCTGGATCATGCGCTCGAACACGTCGGAAGCGACCGGCGCAGCGTCATAGTCCCCCGTGCGGACGCCGAGCACCGAGCGGTCATGGCCGCCCGAGTACAGCACCTTGTAGTCCTTCTCAGGCGTGACGCCGAGCGCGGGGAACAGCGCGCGTGGCGCCAGGTTGCCCGAATTCGACGACGGCGAGGTATGCGCGACCTTCTTGTCCTTCAGGTCTTTCGGCGTCTTGATCTGGCTGTCGGCGCGAACGATCAGCGCCAGGTGGTAGGACTGGTAGCCCTTGGCGTCGCCCTTGACCGCGAAAGGCACGGCGCCGGCAAGGTTGACGGCGAAGGCCGTCGGGCCGGTCGAGAAGCCGCCGACATGCAGCCGCCCGGAACGCATCGCCTCGACCTGTGCCGCGTTGCTCTGCACCTGGAAGAAGACCACTCGTTTGCCAGTGCACTCACCGAGGTAATCGGTGAATGGCTTGAAGACCTTCTCGTACACCGCCGGATCTTCGACCGGCGTGTAAGTGAAGACGAGCACGCTCGGATTGCGGAACTTCTTCGGATCGGTCGGTGGGTCAGCGACGAGGTCCTTGTTCGCATCGCAGTAGATGCTGTCGAGTTCGCCGCGGTTTGGACAACTGTCCTGGGCCAGCGCGTCCATCGGGCCAACAATCGCAAGCGCAGCCAACAGAAGGCGCAATTTCATTAGTCTCCTCCAATTCCTGGACAGGGCAGCCGATCTGCCCTTTTGTGACCCGTGATCATCGACCGCTTTGACATGCGCCGCAAGCGCCGCGGATCGAACGACGCCGATTCCGTGGGTTGGCATCAACACGGAACGCATGCAGGCTCGGACGTGCCGGACCTGCAGCTCAACGGCAGTCGCCGCTGCGGCTGCTTCGGGGCCTCGGCCGGCCGCGGCGAGCCTCACGACGCCGCGAAATCGACCGTGGCAACAACGCTCAGGAAGCGCCTCGCGCCAGCGGGCCCTAAAGTCCTGCCGCGGAACGCAGCGCCTGGGCTTTGTCAGTCCGCTCCCAGGTGAACTCGGGCTCGTCGCGGCCGAAGTGGCCGTAGGCGGCCGTTTTTTCGTAGATCGGCCGCAGCAGGTCGAGCATCTGCACGATGCCCTTCGGCCGCAGATCGAAGTGCTCGTTGACCAGATTGGCAATCTTCTCGTCGCCGATGACCCCAGTGCCTTCCGTGTACACGGTGATGTTCATCGGCCGCGCTACGCCGATCGCATAGGCGACCTGCACCTGGCACTGACGGGCAAGACCGGCAGCGACGACGTTCTTGGCCACGTAGCGCGCGGCATAGGCGGCCGAACGATCGACCTTGCTCGGGTCCTTGCCGGAAAATGCACCGCCACCATGCGGGCAGGCGCCGCCGTACGTATCGACGATGATCTTGCGACCGGTGAGACCGCAGTCGCCGTGCGGGCCGCCGATGACGAAGCGTCCTGTCGGGTTGATCAGGAACTTCGTTTCCTTCGTCAGCCATTCCTTCGGCAGCACCGGCTTGATGATGTCTTCAATGACCGCTTCGAGGAACGCCGGCTTCATCTTCTTGCCTTCGCTCATGTCCGGCGAGTGCTGCGTCGATAGCACGACCGTGTCGACGCTGTGCGGCCTGCCGTCGACGTAACGCATCGTGATCTGGCTCTTGGCGTCGGGGCGCAGGAACGGCAACCGGCCATCCCGGCGCAGTTGTGACTGCCGCTCGACCAGCCGGTGCGCGTAGAAGATCGGTGCCGGCATCAGTTCGGGCGTCTCGTCGCAGGCATAGCCGAACATCAATCCCTGGTCGCCTGCGCCCTGGTTCAGATAGTCATCCGAGGCCTGGTCGACTCCTTGGGCGATGTCGTTGCTCTGTTTGTCGTAGGCCACGAGCACCGCACAGCCCTTGTAGTCGATGCCGTACTCGGTATTGTCATAGCCGATGCGCCTGATGGCGTCGCGCGCGACCTGGATGTAGTCGACGTAGGCGTTGGTCGTGATCTCGCCGGCCAGCACGACCAGGCCGGTGTTCACCAGCGTTTCGGCGGCCACCCGCGAGCGCGGATCCTGCTGCAGAACCGCATCGAGGATCGCGTCGGAGATCTGGTCGGCCACCTTGTCCGGATGGCCTTCCGAAACGGACTCGGAAGTGAAGAGAAAATCGCTTGCCACCTGTCGCTCTCCTGAATGAGGACTTCGAACGGGCGTCTGGCCCGCGGAGGAAAGCGCGGTGACGCTTTAGCAGCATTTGCCGGGACGCGATGCGCGCCGGCCCGCCCTGCAAGTTGTTCGTTAACTCGGCGGAAAGTCGGCGGATTATAGGCGAACGCTCAAGCGCGATCCTCTAGCATTCGTCCGGCCGAAACGCGCCTTTGTCGACGCCCGCCACCGGTGCTTGCCTTCTTCTTCCGCCTGATTTCCCGCCTGCCGTTGCGGGCGGTACACGCCCTCGGCACCCTCGGCGGCTGGCTCACTTACGGGCTTTCGCCGTCGTATCGGCGAACGCTGCAGGCAAACCTCGTGCAAGCCGGCCTCGCTTCAGCAGAGATCCGCCGCGCCGCGATCGCGCACGCCGGCCGACAGGCGCTCGAGGCCGCCTGGCTTTGGCAGCGACCCGCGGCCGACATTGCTGCCTGCGTGCGCGAAACACCGCCGGCAAGCTTCTCGCGACTGCTCGCCGAGCCGCGACCGCTGCTGCTGCTGACGCCGCATCTCGGGGGATTCGAGGCGGTCGCGCAGTACTACGCGACATTGCCGCAGGCGCAGCAGCGGCCGCTGACCGCGCTGTACCGGGTGCCGCGCAAGGCGGCACTGCGGGCGCTGATCGATACGCGGGCTCGACGCGGACTGCTGCTGGCGCCGGCCGACATGCGCGGTGTACGCATGCTGATGCGGGCACTGAAAAGCGGGCAGACCGCAGGCATCCTTCCCGACCAGGTGCCATCGCAGGGCGATGGCCTGTGGACGCCGTTTTTCGGCCGGCCGGCGTACACGATGACGCTGCCGGCGCGGCTGGCGTTCGCGCAGGGCGCGCGCGTCGTCTTCGTCCTTTGCGAGCGACTGCCCGGCGGGCATGGCTACGCGCTGCGGCCGGTGCCGTTCGAATGCAAGTTGAGCGGCGATGTCGAAGCCGATACGGCGCGGCTGACGGCTGCGCTCGAAGCGCTGATCCGGCAGTGTCCGGCGCAGTACCTGTGGGGCTACAAGCGCTACAAGGTTCCGGCCGGCGCGCCGCAGCCTGCGCCCGCCGCTGAGGTCGCCCGTTGAGTCAACTTCTTGCGCGCCTGACGATCGCCGCGATCAACGCAACCGCCGGCTGGTCGGTTGGCGCGCGGGCGCGGCTCGGCGGCCTGCTCGGCGCGTGCTTGTGGTGGCTCATCTGGCCGCGCCGGCGCGTGACGCTCGCCAACCTGCGCGCCTGCTTCCCGCAGATGCCGGAGCGCGAGCGCCAGCAGCTCGGTCGGCGCGTGTTCCGCAACATTGCCCGCGGCGCGCTCGATCACGCGGTCCTGTGGTGCGGCAGCCGTGCTGCCGTCGAATCACTGGTGCGCGTAGAAGGCGCGGCGCATCTGCACGATGCCGACAACCGCCCGCTGATTCTGCTGGCGCCGCATTTCGTCGGCCTCGATGCCGGCGGTCTGCGCGTGAACACCCTGGTGCGCGGCGTATCGATCTACGCGCGGCAGAGCAACCCAGTGTGGGACGACTGGCTGTTGCAGGGGCGCCGGCGCTTCAACGACCCGGTGCTGATCCCGCGCCGCGGCGCGGCCGAACTGAAGTCGGTGCTCCGGGCGATGAAGGAGGGTTTGCCGCTGTACTACCTGCCCGACATGGATCTGGGCGCGACCAACTCGATCTTCGTGCCGTTCTTCGGCGTGCCGGCGGCAACGATTCCGATGGTCAGCCGTCTGGCACGACTGATCGGCGCCAAGGTGGTGATGGCCGTGACCGAGATGACCGCCGACGGCTACGTCCTGCATTTCGAAGCGCCGTGGCGCGGTTTTCCCGGCGCCAGCGTCGAGGACGATACGGCGCGGATGAACCAGGAAATCGAGCGCTGGGTGCTGCGCCTGCCCGACCAGTATCTGTGGACGCACAAACGCTTCAAAACGCGTCCGGCCGGCGATCCGTCGCTGTACTGAGGCGATAATCGCGCATGCGGATTCGCTTCACCAAGATGCAGGGCACCGGTAACGACTTCGTGATGCTCGACGGCGTCACGCAGCCGCTGGCACTCGATTCGCGACAGTTGCGCCGGCTGGCCGACCGTCGTTTCGGGGTCGGTGCCGACCAGATCCTGCTCGTCGAACCGACGCGGCAGCCGGGTGTCGATTTTCGCTACCGGATCTTCAATGCGGACGGCGGCGAGGTCGAGCAGTGCGGCAACGGCGCGCGCTGCTTCGTCAAGTTCGTGCACGATCGCGGCCTGACCCGCAAGCCGGCGATCCGGGTAGAGACGCTCGGCGGGATCATCGAGCCGCGGCTGGAGGATGACGGCGAGGTGACCGTCGACATGGGCATACCCGTCTTCGAGCCGGCGCGCATTCCCTTCGACGCCGAAGGTCTGGTGGCCCGCGCCGAGCAGCACGATCGGCTATGGACACTGGCGATCCACGGCCGCGAGATCGAATTCTCGGTGCTGTCGATGGGCAATCCGCACGCGGTGCAGATCGTCGACGATATCGAACAGGCACACGTGACGAAGGACGGGCCAGTGATCGAGCACCACGCCCGCTTTCCGCGCCGCGTGAATGCCGGATTCATGCAAGTGCGCGGCCGTCATGAGATTCGCCTGCGCGTATGGGAGCGCGGCGTAGGCGAGACACTGGCCTGCGGCACCGGCGCCTGCGCGGCGGTCGTCGCCGGTATCCTGCGCGGCGTTCTGAACATGCCGGTTACCGTTCACACGCTGGGCGGTCGCCTGCGAATCGGCTGGTCCGGCATCAATCATCCTGTGCTGCTGACCGGCGCGGCGGAAAAGGTCTTCGAAGGCGAGATCGACATTCAAGTAACCCAATGACACCCGACGACGTCGCGCTGTTCCTCACCCAGAATCCCGATTTCTTCGATCGGCACCCTGAGGTGCTGGCCAATGTCGCCATTCCGCATCCGCAAAACGGGCAGGCAGTCTCGCTGGTCGAGCGGCAGGCGCTGATGCTTCGCGATCGGATCAAGTCGCTCGAGATGCGGCTGGCAGACATGATCCGGCACGGCGAGGAAAATGACGCCATCGCCGATCGCCTTGTGCAGTGGGCGCGCGCGCTGCTGGCGCAGACCGATCCCGCCCAGTTGCCGAAGACGCTGCTCGAGCAACTGATGGTCCAGTTCAACGTGCCGTTCGGTGCCTTACGCCTGTGGGGCGTGGCGCCCGAGTACGCCGGACTCGACTGGGCACAGCCGGCCAGCGACGACATCATTCGGTTGGCCAGCAGCATGCAGGCGCCGTTCTGCGGCTCGAATGTCGGCTTCGAGGCGGCAGGCTGGATGGCGACCGACCCCGGCGCCGTCAAGAGCCTGTCGATGATGCCGCTGCGCGTCGGCGCCGATTCCAAGGCCTTCGGCATGCTCGCGCTCGGCTCACCCGATCCTGACCGCTTCCAGATCACGATGGGCACCGCGTTCCTGTCGCGCATCGCCGAACTGGCCAGCGCGGCCCTGGCCCGGCTGCGCGGCTAAGGTCACGATGAGCGACGGCAGCGGCGCCCCACCGTCGGCCGCGCCGGTCTCGCCGCAGATCGCGGCTTTTCTCGACGAACTCGCGCGTCAACGGCGGCTGTCCGCGCATACCATTGCCGCGTACCGCCGCGATCTGAACGAACTGGCGCGGCTGGCGTCTTGCTCGTTGACGCAATTGCACGCGGCCGATATCCGCCGCGCCTTGGCCCGTCTGCACGGTGGCGGCGCGGCACCGGCATCGCTGGCGCGCAAGCTGTCGGCCTGGCGCCAGTATTTCGAATGGCTCGGCGCACGCGGCGAGCTCGCCGGCAACCCGGCCGCCGGCATCCGTGCGCCGCGACGAGCCAAGCGGCTGCCGAAGGCGCTGGCACCCGATCAAGCGGTTCAGCTCGCCGCGCATGAACCGCCGCCTGCACCGCTGGCGCTGCGCGACAAGGCGATCGTCGAGCTGCTTTACTCGAGTGGACTGCGCCTGTCAGAGCTGGT
>JBFGOX010000090.1:0-8495 GCA_041565015.1 Burkholderiaceae bacterium | reverse complement strand
GCCTGCGCGACCTGTTCGCGGCCCGCGCCGCCGAAGTAATCGGTTGCGGCGACAGCAGCGAACTGTTGCTCCAGATCTCCGTACTCCGATCGTGCCGACGCGATCGACAACTTCGCCAATTGCACCGCCCGCCGCTGGATCTGCGCCAGCACTTCGGCGTATTCCGCCGTCCGATCGAACAGTGCTTGCCATTGCCCGTCCTGCGTCGCATCGGCGCGAGTGTGCAGCACATGCGCGCTGCCGCCGGCCGCCTCGACGGCCGCCGCCAGCGTTGACAGGGGGGCGACCAGTTCCGGTCGCGCTGGCAGCAGATAGACGCCGTCGCGCAGGATCGCTGCGCCGCGGCTGCGGACGTCGCGCCAGACGCGCATGCGAACGGCGGCGTTGCCGGTCGGCTGGGTAGCGACGAGCACGATCCAGTTCGCCGCTGCCGGCCGTTCGCCTTGCGTCATCGGCCCGGGTTCGCGTTCAGTCATAGCGGCGTCGGATGAACGCTTCGAGCGCCCGCAGCCCGGTCGCCTCGCCGCCTTCCGGTCGACCGGGCCGCGCAGTCTGGTTCGCCGCGAAGACGTCCAGATGCGCCCACGTCTTCGCCGCCGAAACGAACTGCGCAAGATAGAGCGCGGCGATGATCGCGCCGCCGAACGGGCCCTTGCCGACGTTGTTGAGGTCGGCGCAGGGGCTGTCGATCTGCTTCCGATACGGCCGCCAGATCGGCAGGCGCCACAGCGGATCGCCGCAGTCGCTGCCGGCGGCAACAAGTTCGCCTGCGGCGCGATCGTCGTCGCAGAAAAGCGCCTGAACTTCGGTGCCGAGCGCGATCTTTGCCGCACCGGTCAGCGTCGCGCAATCGATCAACAGTTCCGGCCCTTCGCGGTCGGCCTCGGCCAGCGCGTCGCACAGGATCAGCCGCCCCTCGGCATCGGTGTTGCCGATCTCGACCGTCTTGCCGGCACGCGTGCGAAGGATGTCGCGTGGCCGCAGCGCGTTGCCGCTGATCGCGTTGTCTACCGCAGGCACGAGCACGCGCAGGCGGATCGGTGCCGCCAGCGCCATAAGCGCGCTGGCCAGCCCGAGCACGACGGCAGCGCCCCCCATGTCCTTCTTCATCTCGAGCATGCCGTCGTGCGGCTTGATATCGAGCCCGCCGGTGTCGAAGCAAACGCCCTTGCCGACCAGCGTCACCTTCGGCGCAGCGGCGTCGCCCCAGCGCATATCGATCAGCCGCGGCGCGCGCGAACTAGCGCGTCCAACGGCGTGGATCGCCGGAAAATCGCGCGCCAGCAGGTCCTCGCCGACGATCACCTCGCCCTCGGCACCGTGTTCTGCGGCAAGCTCGACGGCGCGGTCGGCGAGTTGCTGCGGCCCCATGTCCTCGGCCGGTGTGTTGATCAGATCGCGGGCCATCTTCATCGCCGCGGCCAAGCGCAAGACCTCGCCTCGCTCGGCCGACGGCGGCCAGACCAACTTCGCCGATTCGCGCGCGGGCGTCCTGTAGGCGTCGAACTCGTAGGCGCCGAGTGCCCAGCCGAGCGCTATGTCGTTCGCCGCTTCGATGTCATCCTCGAAGCGATAGCGGCCTTCCGGCAAGGCTTTCGGCAGCGACGCGTAGGACCACACGGTCTCGCCTTCGGCCGGCGCCGCGATCACGTGGGCTCGGCGGCCGGCGGCCGCCGGCACGAATGCGGAGGATCCCGGCTCGCTCTTGTAGCCGACCACGGCGATCCACTCGCGCTGCTCGGGGCGCTCGTCGAGCCAGCGCGGGAGGTCGGCCCGGCCGACCTTAGTGATCGTGATGGCGTCGCCGGCGTCGCTGGTGAAAATGTCGTGCATCGATCGCTTCCCTCAGTTTCGCATCACTCGTCGGCGAGTTCGATGCTCGAGCCAACCCCGCGCGCAACAGCGCGCTCGTAAATGAGGGCGGCGCTGGCCGCATCGGTGATCGCAGTTCCGGTCGAATCGAAAATGGTGATTTCGTCGCCACGCGTCCGGCCCAACTTGCGACCGGCAACGAGTTCGGCCAGATCGGCATGCACGTCGGTAGCTGAAAGCACACCGGCTTCGATCGCCTGGTGCAGATCGCCCATAAGCGCGCACTGCGACAGCACGTCGGCGACGATCGTTGCATCGGCGAGCAGGCTGGGCGCAAGTTCGCTCTTTTGCGCACTGTCGGTTCCGACAGCGGCGATGAAGGTTCCCGGCCGTACGTCATCGCGGCCCAGAAACGGCGCGCTTGCCGTTGTGCAGGTCGCCGCGATGTCGCAGGCGCGTACCGCTTCGGCCGCGGTGGACGCGGCCTCGACGGCAAGTCCGAGCTGCGCCTGCATGTCCTGCGCGAAGCGTCGCGCCCGATCGGCGTCCAGATCCCAGACATAGACCCGGCGCAAGGCGAAGGCCTGGGCGAACGCTTCAAGGTGGGCTCGCCCCTGCTCGCCGCAGCCACATATCGCCAATGTGGTCGCCTCGGCGCGCGCCAGGTATCCCGCTGCCAGCACGCTGGCGGCAGCTGTGCGGCGCAGCGTGATCTCCTGTGAATCGAGGATCGCCAGCAAACGACCGTCGTCCGCGTCGCACAGCACGATCACGCCCTGGATCGTCGGCAGGCCCGAAGTGCGCGGATTGAGCGGGAAGTTGCTGTTGAATTTCAGGACCCCGTACCGCCGCACCCCACCGAATATCGCGCCCTTGGCGTGGAAGGCGCCGGCCGCCGCCGGCAGATGCAACGGCGCGGGCGCCAGCGCACTTTGCTCGGCAAGCGCGCGAAAGCCGGCCTGAACCGCCGTCAGGTAGTCGGCCAACGACATCAGGCGGCGCACAGCGAACCGGCTTAGGGCAAGTGTGGGCGGAGGCTCTTGCTTCGAGGCAGGCGCGCGCTGGTTCGTCGATTGTCGAAGACTCATGTCGCGTATGCTACTTACTTGTTGCAGTTATAACAAATCCCTTGTTCTAGTTTCTTTGGCAGCCCGTCCTTGCCATCACACCAGCCGCGAAATGGTCAAGGCGCGACCGGTCGCCACGTCGGTAACATCGCGCCATGAGCGACCGCATCATTCCTGTCCTCGACCTGCGCGCCGCGCTCGCGGTGCCGCCTGGCGCGGCAATTACGGCCGACGGTCGCGTCGCCGACCAGCTGCGGCGCCCGCTGCATGACCTGCGCATCTCGGTCACCGACCGCTGCAACTTCCGCTGCACCTACTGCATGCCGAAGGAGGTGTTCGACAAGAACTACCGTTTCCTGCCGCACGCCGATCTGCTCACTTTCGAGGAGATCACCCGCCTGACCCGGCTGTTCATCGAGCACGGCGTCGAGAAGGTCCGCCTGACCGGCGGCGAGCCGCTGCTGCGCAAGGACATCGAGCGGCTGGTCGCGATGCTGGCGCGCCTGGCGACGCGCGATGGCCGGCCGCTCGACCTGACACTGACGACCAACGGTTCGATCCTCGCTCGCAAGGCGCGTGCGCTGGCCGATGCCGGCTTGCGCCGGGTCACGGTATCGCTCGACGGGCTCGACGATGCGGTGTTCCGGCGGATGAACGACGTCGACTATCCGGTCGGCGCCGTGCTCGAAGGCATCGCGGCCGCCGCCGCCGCGGGTCTTGCGCCGATCAAGGTCAACATGGTGGTCAAGCGCGGCGTCAACGAGCACGAGATCCTGCCGATGGCGCGCCACTTCAAGGGCAGCGGCCACATCGTGCGCTTCATCGAGTTCATGGACGTCGGCAGTTCGAACGGGTGGCGGCTCGACGACGTCGTGCCCTCGCGCGACGTGATCCGACGGATCGATGCCGAGCTGCCGCTCGAAGCGATCGAACCCAACTACAGCGGCGAGGTCGCCGAGCGCTGGCGCTATCGCGACGGCTCCGGCGAGATCGGCGTGATCTCCAGCGTCACGCAGGCGTTCTGCCGCGACTGTACGCGGGCGCGACTTTCGACCGAGGGTCGCCTGTATCTGTGCCTGTTCGCCACCCGCGGCTACGACCTGCGCGAACTGCTGCGCGGCGGTGCCGAAGATACGCGGATCAGCACGGCGATCGGCCAGATCTGGCGCGCGCGCGAGGATCGTTATTCGGAGCTGCGCACCGAGGCCACTGCCGGGCTGCGCAAGATCGAGATGTCGTACATCGGCGGTTGAGCCGCCATGACCGTGCAAACGCCTTCCCGCGAAGACGTCTGCGGCCTGATCCTGGCCGGTGGGCGCGCGGCGCGCATGGGCGGCATCGACAAGGGATTGGTCGCGCTGCGCGACCGCACGCTGGTCGAGCGCGTGCTCGACCGGCTGCGGCCGCAGGTCTCCGCCATCGTGATCAGCGCCAACCGTAACATCGATCGCTACCGCGCTCTCGGCTATCCGGTTGTCCTCGATGCGGACGACGGCCTCGAGCCTTTCCCGGGACCGCTCGCCGGGATCCTCGCCGGGTTGCGCGCCGCACCGACGCCTTGGCTGGCCGTCGCGCCGTGCGACGCGCCATTCTTGCCGGCCAATCTGGTGGCGCATCTGGCCGACGCACTGGCCGGCAGTCGCGCTGCCGTCGCTTATGTCGGCGATACGATCGAGCCGATGTTTTGCCTGCTGCACGCCGACCTTGCCGACGACCTGGCGGCTTCGCTCGCACACGGCGAGCGCCGCGCTGAAGTCTGGCTGCGCGGAGCCGGCGCCGTGCCGGCGGTTTTCCCGCTGGCCGAGAACTTCGCCAACCTGAACACGCTGCAGGAACTGCGCGCGCGCGATGCCGACGAATGAGCTGACGCTTGCGCAGGCGCTGGACGGACTGGTCCGAACCTTCGCGCCGATCGCCGGCGACGAGTCGGTTTCAGCTGGCGATGCTGACGGTCGGATTCTCGCGGCCGACGTGAGTTCGCAGCTCGATCTGCCGGCGTTCGACAACTCGGCGATGGACGGCTACGCGGTGCGCGCCCTTGACCTGCGCCCCGGTCATTGGCTGCACGAGATCGGCCGATCGTATGCCGGCCACGGCTTCGACGGTCGCGTCGAAACGGGCACCTGCGTGAGGATCATGACCGGCGCACCGGTCCCCGAAGGTGCCGACACGGTGGCGATGCTCGAGGACACGACGGCCGAGGGCGGCACGGTTCGCATCGAACGACCGCCGCAGCCGGGCGCCAATATCCGCCGCCGCGGCGAGCACGTCCGCAGCGGCGATGTTGTGCTGCGCGCAGGCCGTTTGCTGCGCGCGCCGGAGATCGGGCTGGCCGCATCCGTAGGTGCAGAGCGGATCTCCGTGCGGCGGCGGTTGCGCGTCGGCGTAGTTTCGACCGGTGACGAACTCGCCGATCCGCCGCAGCCACTCGAACCCGCAGGCAGTTACGACGCCAATCGGCCGCTGCTGCAGGTCGCGCTGCAACGGCGCGGCGTCGCGGCGCACGACCTCGGCATCTGCCGCGACACGCCCGATGCATTTGCTGCGACGGTCGATCGCGCGCTGGCGCTGGGCCTGGACGTGCTGCTGGCCAGCGGCGGCGCTGCGCAAGGCGATGCCGACGTCGTTCGGACCGCCTCAGGCATCCGTTTCCTGCCTTTGAACGTCAGGCCGGGCCGCGGCGTGGCCGTCGCGCAGGTCAAGCGCGAGTCGCAGACACTGGTGCTGCTTGGCCTGCCGGGCAATGCCGTGGCCGCCTACGTGATGTTCCACTTGTTGGTGCGCCCATTGCTGCAGCACCTCGCCGGCGGCGATGCCAGTGCGCCGGTCCATCTGCAGCTGCCGCTGGCCGGGAATGTCCAGCTGCGCGGCGGCCGCATCGACTACCGGCGCGCGACATTCGTCCGCGACGCAAACGGGCTGCGTGTGATGCCGCTGCGCGATCAGGGCTCGGCGATGCTGCGCACGGTCGTCGATGCCGATGCGCTGATCGCCTTGGGCCCGCGCGCCAGCTATGCCGACGGCGATCTGGTCGACACCGTGCCGCTGGCAATGCTCGACTGACGCAATCAGAACCGCTTCATCAGTTCGAGCAGCTTGCGCACGATCGGCCGGTACGGCGGCATGAACAGCCCCATGCCGTTCAGCCGCGATTGCAGGAACACCGGTGTCAGCTTGCTGAACGTCTCGAAGCCGTGGCGGCCGTGATAGTGCCCCATGCCCGAGGGGCCGACGCCGCCGAATGGCAGATCCTCCTGCGCGATGTGCAGCAGCGTTTCGTTCACGCATACGCCGCCGGCCTGCGTATTGCGAAGCGCGTGCTGCGTACGCTTCTTGTTGTTGTCGAACCAGTACAGCGCCAGCGGCTTGGGCTGCGCGTTGATGTGCGCAATGGCGTCCTCGACCCGGTCATACGGCAACAGCGGCAGCAGCGGGCCGAAGATCTCCTCGCGCATCACGTCGAGGGCTCCCGGCGGGTCAATCAGCAGCGCTGGAGCGAGCCGGTGCCCGGCATCGTCCTGCCGCGAACCGTCGAAAAGCGGCTCGATGCGCACGCCGGCGGCCTGCGCCTGCTCGAGATAGCCCTTCAGTCTTGCGTAATGCCGGGTGTTGACCACCGAACAGAAGTCGCGGTCCGCCAGTCCGGCTGGGAACATCAGCCGGGCCCTTGCCTTCGCCTGCGCGATGAACGGCTCCAGCATCGCGCGCGGAATCAGCACGTAATCGGGTGCGATGCACGTCTGCCCTGCGTTGAGCAGCTTGCCGGCGAGGATCCGGGTTGCCGCGCGCTGCGACGGATAGCCCGGGGCGACGACTGCGGGCGACTTGCCGCCGAGTTCGAGCGTGACCGGCGTCAGATTGGCGGCCGCCGCGGCCATCACCCGCTTGCCGACCGCAGTGGAGCCGGTGAACAACAGATGGTCGAACGGCAGCGCCGTGAAGGCCTGTGCGACATCGGCGTCGCCGATGATCACCGAAACCTCTTCCGGCGCGAAGTACTGCGTGCACAGGCGCTGGAACAGTGCCGAGAACGACGGCGTGTACTCCGACATCTTGACCAGCACACGGTTGCCGGCGGTGAGCGCCCCGACCATCGGTGTCACCGCCAGATACAGCGGGTAGTTCCACGGCACGATGATGCCGATCACGCCCAATGGCCGCGGCTGGATCTCGGCGCGCGCCGGCAGGAACCACTTCGACACCCACACCCGTTCCGGCTTCATCCAGCGCCGGCCGGCCCGCAATGCGCCGTTGATCTCGGCGAAGGTCGGAAAAAGCTCGGCGATCTGCGTCTCGATCGGCGGCCGCCGCCCGAAGTCGGTATTGATGGCCTGCTCGATCGCGTCTTCGTTCTCGGACAGCAACCGGCGCAGCCGCTGCAGTCGATCGCGCCGCTGCGGCCATTCCGAGTGCGGCTGCTGCGCGAAGGCCGCGCGCTGCAGTTCGAACAGCGACTGCAGGTCGGTCGGGGCGTCGTTGGGTTTCATCGGCGCTGCGCCATGGGTTCAAAGGTCATGGTAGCCGCAGCCCGCGCCCGATTTGCCGAGCAAGTGCACTAACTTCCGACGCCGCCGGATCGCCTTGCAGCGCCGCCACTTGCCGCGTTGCGACAGTTGCTGCACAGTGCGCGCGCTCGCCCACGTCATCTTGTCATGCTGACCGTCCATCAACTGCTGGGTGTCGCCGCCCTGCTCGCCTTGGCCTACGCGTTGTCCGAGGATCGTCGGGCCGTGCGTTGGCGCACGGTCGTTGCCGCACTGTTCCTGGCAGCCGTGATCGCGGTCGCCGCCTTGAAGCTTCCGCCGTTGGCCGCCGCGCTGCAGACGCTGAACGGCGTCGTGGCGCTACTGTCGCGCGCCACGCAGGCCGGCACGGCGTTCGTCTTCGGTTATCTCGGTGGCGCCAACCCCCCGTTTGCCGAAGTCGATCCGGGCGCCGGCTTCGTGCTCGCTTTCCGTGCGCTGCCGCTGGTGCTGGTGATCTCCGCACTGTCGGCGCTGCTGTTTCACTGGCGCGTGCTGCCCTGGGTCGTGCTGGGCTTCGCCTGGCTGCTGCGCCGGTCACTCGGAATCGGCGGCGCCGTTGGCGTGTCGGCGGCTGCCAACGTTTTCGTCGGCATGGTCGAGGCGCCGCTAGTCGTTCGGCCATACATGGCGCGGTTGTCGCGCGGCGAACTGTTCATGGTGATGACCGGCGGCATGGCGACCATCGCTGGGACCGTGCTGGTGCTGTATGCGATCGTGCTGGGGCCGGTCGTGCCCGACGCGCTGTCACACCTGCTGATCGCTTCGCTGGTGGCCACGCCGCTGGCGATCGCGGTCGCCGCGCTGCTGGTCCCGGGAACCCGCATCGACGACAGCAAGATCGTGCTGCCGCGCGAGGATGCCAACAGCATTGCCGCGTTGACCCGTGGCACGCTCGATGGGCTGCAGTTGCTGCTGGCGATCGTCGCCATGCTGCTCGTGTTCGTCGCACTGGTGTCGCTGCTGAACATGCTGCTCGCGCTGGCGCCGGCGGTCGCCGGCGGCCCGTTGACGCTGGAGCGCATTTTCGGCTGGCTGTTCGCGCCGCTCGCCTGGCTGATTGGCGTGCCCTGGGCCGAAAGCGCGACCGCGG
>JBFGOX010000089.1:0-8516 GCA_041565015.1 Burkholderiaceae bacterium | reverse complement strand
GCACTCGCGCCGTCAGCCATCACGGCCGCCGGAATCGGACGCTGTGCAGGTCCGAGAGTCGATCGCGGTCGCGCAGCCATTGCTTCAGCGCCGGCGTCATCGGTCGCCGGCGACTTGCGGCCAACCGTGTGATCGGTTGCGGCCGCCGGCACCATCGCCTGCATGTGGCGAGACAGCTGGCGTTCGATGATGGCGGCCAAGCCGCTGCCGCCTGACACCGCGCCGGCCAGCTGCTGGTCGAGCATGCCGCTGTACAGGTCGCCGGCGGACGAATCGAAGAGGCCCGACTTCGGCGTGGCCTCGCGCATGCTTTTGAGCACCATTTGCATGAACATCGACTCGAACTGTCGCGCCGCTGCCTTGATCGCTTGCTTAGGATCGCCTTTGGCCTCGCGCTTGAGCCGCTCGAGCGAGCGGCTGTCGGCGGCGAGTTCGCCGGCGACAGAGACGGTCGAAGGCAGGCCCGCAAGCGGCTTCATCGATCGGCCACTCAGATGACTTCAAGGTCGGCGCGCAAGGCGCCGGCGGCCTTCAGCGCCTGCAGTATCGCCAGCAGGTCCTGCGCGTTGGCGCCGAGCGCGTTCAAAGCGCGCACGACATCGGCCAGATTGGCGCCGCCCGAAAGCTGCATCAGGTTGCCGCCGTCCTGCTTGATCTGGATGTCTGCACGCTCGGTCACCACGGTCTGGCCCTGCGACAGCGGCGCCGGTTGCGAAATCACCGGCTGCGACGAGATCGTCACCGACAGATTGCCGTGCGCAACCGCCGCCGGCTCGAGCGTCACCGCGCGATTCATCACGATCGATCCGGTGCGCGCATTGATGATCACGCGCGCGCTCGGCTGAACGGTGGCCACTTCGATGTTTTCGAGCTCGGCCATGAAGCGAACACGCTCGTTGCTTCCCACCGGAGCACGCACCTCGACCACGCGCGCGTCGACGGCGCTCGACGTGCCGTCGCCGAATCGTTTGTTGATCGCCTCAGCCATCGCCGCCGACGCCGAAAAATCGCCATTGGCGAGTTCCAGGCGAATCCGGTCTGCCGCAGCAAAGGGGCTGGCCACGGCCCGCTCGACCGTAGCGCCGGCTGGAACGCGGCCGGCGGCGAGGTGGTTGATCTGAACCTTGCTGCCGCCCTGCGCGGCGCCGGCGCCACCGACCACGACGTTACCCTGCGCGACGGCGTAGATCTGCCCGTCAGCTCCCTTCAGCGGCGTCATCAGCAGGGTGCCGCCGCGCAGGCTCTTGGCGTTGCCAAGCGACGAGACGGTCACATCGAGCGGCTGCCCGGGTTGCGCAAATGCCGGCAGCATTGCGGTGACCATGACCGCGGCCACGTTCTTCAACTGCAGGCTTGTGCCCGGCGGCAGCGTGATGCCGAGCTGCGTCAGCATCGCCTGCAGGCTCTGCACGGTGAAAGGCGTCTGCGTGGTCTGGTCGCCCGAGCCGTCGAGCCCGACAACGAGGCCATAGCCGATCAGCTGGTTCGGCCGCACGCCCTGCACGCTGGCCAGGTCGCGGATGCGCTCGGCCTGCGCCGACGGCAGCCAGAGCAAGGAAAGGGTCGCAATGAGGAGCGCGAGCCACCATCGCGCACGGAGACCCTTTCCTGCTTCACCTGGCGCTTCTTCAAGCTGGAGGTTCTTGTCGGCCATTTGCGTCGGTTACCTCAAAACGGCGAAACGGCATTGAAGAAGCGCGCCAGCCAGCCCTGGATCTGCGCCTCCTCGATGTAACCGCCGCCGCGATAGTCGAGTCGCGTGTCGGCAACCTGCGTCGAACTGACGACGTTGCCGGGCTGGATCTGCGCCGGATCGATGACGCCGGAGATGCGCAGCACCTCCGAGTTTTGCCGGATGCCGATCTGCTTTTCGCCGGCCACGCGCAGGTTGCCATTGGCGAGCACTTCGATCACCGTCACCGTGATCGTTCCGGTGAACAGATTGCTCGACTCGGTCGCGCCCTTGCCATCGAAGGTGTTGGCCGTACTGGCCTTGGCATCGAGCGGGTTGATCTTGCGACCGAAGATGCCCTTGACTCCGGGCAGCGCCACCTCGACGTCGCTCTTGCGTTCGGCGCTCGAGTTCGCCTTCTGCGAGGCATTCAACCGCTCGTTGATCGTGATCGTCAGCAGATCGCCGACGAACCTCGGTTTGCGGTCCTCGAACAGCGGCCGGTAGGCCGCAGGCTGGAAGATGCCGCCAGTAGGCGCGGCAGCCGCTGCCGGGACCACGGGCGCCGGGCGCGCACTCATCGCCCCCTCAACGATGACCGGATGACGCGGAGTGGCGCAGCCGGCCAAGGCCGCAGCCGCCACGATGAGACTCGAGGCCACCCACGATCGCGTCGCGCCTGACAACCGTCCGCGAGCCACCACGTCCATTCCTTTGCTCAAACGTTTACGGGTCACGGATCAGAGCTGCGCCAGCCGACCCAGCATTTGGTCCGACGTCTGGATCGCCTTCGAGTTGATCTCATAGGCGCGCTGGGTCTGGATCATCGAAACGAGTTCCTCAACGACGTTGACGTTGCTCGTTTCCACGTAACCCTGCTGCAACAGACCGAGGCCGTTGGTGCCCGGCGCATTCGCGTTCGGCGTGCCGGAAGCAGCGGTCTCAACGAACAGGTTCTGGCCGCGCGACTCAAGGCCTGCGGGATTGGCAAAGCTCGCCAGCTGAACCTGACCAATGTTTTGCGGCGTGGCCTGGCCGGCGAGCGCGACAGTAACGGTGCCGTCCTGTGCAATCGTCACGCTTTGCGCACCCGCAGGCACGGTGATCGGCGGGGCCAGCGCAAAGCCGTTGCTGGTGACGATCTGGCCGTTGGCGTCGACATGAAACGAACCATCGCGCGTAAAGCCGGTCGTGCCATCCGGTAGCTGGATCTGGAAGAAGCCCTGACCGTTGATCGCCAGGTCGAACGCGTTTTCAGTCTTCTGCAGGTTGCCCTGCGTATGCATGCGCACGGTCGCCGTCGGCCGCACGCCCGTGCCGAGCTGCAGGCCAGTCGGCAACTGTGTCTGCTGCGATGAATTGGCGCCGGCCTGGCGCACGTTCTGGTAAAGCAGGTCCTCGAACGCAATCCGGCCTCGCTTGAAGCCCGCCGTGCCGACGTTGGCGAGGTTGTTGGAGATCGCGTCCATCTGCGTCTGTTGCGCGTCCAGACCGGTCTTGGCAATCCACAGGCTCTTGATCATCTCGTTGTCTCTCGCTCAGTTGACTTGTCTCACGCGTTGCTGACCAGCGAGCCGGCCTTCTGCTCGTTCTGTTCAGCGTTCTGGAGCAGCTTCATTTGCAGTTCAAACTGGCGCGCAACCGCGATCATTCCGACCAGCGCGTCGACGACATTCACGTTGCTGCCTTCGAGCGTGCCTTCGGCGACGCGAACCGCGCCGTCGGCCGGCGCCTCGCCGTCGGACAGACGGAAAAGGCCGTCGGCGCCCTTGCTGAGTTGCTCCTCAGGCGGATTGACAAGCTTCAGCCGCCCCACCGTGGTCACCGCGCGCGCGCCCGGCGTCATCGCCGAGAGGGTTCCGTCGGCAGCGACGCTGACCTGCGCATTCGCAGGAATCGTGATCGGGCCACCATCGCCGAGCACAAGCAGCCCGCTCGGCAGTTGCAGCGTCCCGTCGGCGCCGACCTGCAGGCTCCCAGCGCGTGTGTACGCTTCGGTTCCATCGCTCGACTGCACCGCCAGCCAGCCCGGTCCCTGCACCGCGACATCAAGCGCACGGCCGGTGGGCAGCATCGGACCGGGCTTCAGATCCGCTCCGGTTGTGGTCTCGACCGTGAACACGCGCGTACTGGCCTCCTGTCCCTGCGCCGGCACCGCGCGCAATGCGACGGTATCGGCGCGATAGCCAGTGGTGTTGGCGTTGGCGAGGTTCTGCGCCAGCGTGTCCTGCCGGTACAGCAGGTGCTTGGCGCCGGTCATTGCGGTGTAGATCAGGCGATCCATGCTTGCTCCGTGACGCGGAAAACGTGGACAGTTAGCTGCGACGATGTGCGTTACGGTTCACGCATCAGCGTTCCGTGAACGCGTTAGCGCAGATTCACCAGCGTCTGCAGCAGTTGGTCCTGCGTTCGGATCGTCTGCGCATTGGCCTGATAGACGCGTTGCGCGGTGATCATCCGAACCAACTCTTCGGTCATGTCGACGTTCGACTCCTCGAGTGAGCCGGCCTGCAGGACGCCCAGCGAACCGGCGCCCGGCGAGGCAATCAGCGGCTGTCCGGAATCGGCCGATTCGGACCACTGGTTGTTGCCTACCGCAACGAGGCCCTGGGCGTTGATGAAATCGGCCAGCACGACCTGGCCCTGCGCGCGAGTCTGGCCGTTCGTATAGCGGCCGAGGATCACCCCGTCGGAGCCGATCGAGAAACCTGCGATGCGGCCAGTGGTGAAGCCGTCCTGCGAAAGCTGGCTGACCGCGAAGCTGACCCCGAACTGCGAGGTCTCGCCGGCCGGGAAGATGACGGGGAAAGTCAGCGGCGTGTCGGCACCGTTGGTCAGCGGGACTGACACGTTCATGTTGGCATTGGCCGCCAGGCTGCCGGCGGCGTCGAACGCCAGAGTGCCGATCGAGGCACCGCCGCCGAGGACCGCACCGTCGGCGGCCGCGTGCACGTCCCAATTGTTCGCTGCCGTCTTGCGGAAGTACAGCGTCAGCGTGTGTGAATTGCCCTGCGAGTCGTAGATCGTCATCGCGGTGGAAGAGTTGTACGACGTCGGATCGTTGATGTCGAAGGCCGCCACCGGCGCTGCGTCGCGCGAATCGAGGTTCATCGCGATACGCGACGTGGTCGTCCGCTGCGGCGGGATGTTGGCCAGCGACACGCGCAGATCATTCGGCGTCGAGGCGATCACCTGTCCGTTGACATCGGACGGATAGCCGGTCAGCCGCGCGCCGTTGTTGGCGACGATGAACCCATCGCGGTCGAGCGAGAACTGGCCATTGCGCGAGTAGCTGATCGAGCCGTTGCTCGACAGCCGGAAGAAGCCGGAGCCATTGATCGCCACGTCGAGTGGGTTGGCCGAACTGACGATGTTGCCCTGCGAGAACTGCTGCTTGACCGCCGTCACCGACGCGCCGATGCCGATCTGCGTACCGCCGCCGGCCAGCGAACTGGCGAAGACATCGGCGAACTCGGCGCGCGCAGCCTTGTAGCCGACGGTGCCGGAGTTGGCGATGTTGTTGCCGATCGCGTCGAGGTTCTTGGCCGCGACGTTCAGGCCGGAAAGTCCTTGTTGAAAGCTCATGCCAATCTCCCGTTGATCAAAGAATCTGCTTGATGTCGGCGTAAGCCACGCCGCCGAGTCCGGCGAGCATCAGCTGCACAGCGCCGTTTTCGTTGCGCACCCCTTCGACTCGCGCCGCCATCAGCGTGGCGGCGGCGAATTCCTTGTTGCCGTCAATGCCGTGCGCCGTGAAGGTGTATCTGCCCGGGGCTGCCGCGACGCCGGCGTCGGTACGGCCATCCCAGTCGAAACGCGTCGTGCCGGCACCGCGTGCGCCGAGATCCAGCGTTCGCACGAGCAGGCCGTTGGCGTCACGAATGTCGACCTTCACCCCGGCAGCCTGGCTCGAAAGCTCGACAGCACCTGTGCCAACGCCATCGGCGTTCAGCTGCAGCCGGTTGCCGGCAACCAGCACGTCGCGGCCGGCCAGCTGAGCTGCCTGCAGCGTCTGCAGTCCAGTGAACTGTTCGAGCAGCTTTCCGACCGTCGCGTTCAGATTGTTGATGCCGGTGACAGTGTTGATCTGCGCCATTTGCGAGGTCACCTGCGCGTTGTCCAGCGGATTGAGCGGGTCCTGGTTCTTCATTTGTGCGACCAGCAGTTTGAGGAAGCGGTCGTTGATGTCCTGTGCCGCTTCCTTCTTGGCGGCGCCGTTGTCCATCAGCCCGCTGAGTACCGAATTGACTTCCATCGCCCGCGTCCAGATCAGGTGCCGAGCTGCAGCGTCTTGGCGAGCAGGCTCTTGGTGGTGTTCATCACTTCGACGTTGGTCTGGTAGCTTCGCGACGCGGAGATCATGTTGACCATCTCCTCGACCGCGTTGACGTTGCTCATCGTCACGTAGCCCTCCTCGTCGGCGGCCGGGTGTCCGGGCTGATGGATGCGCCGCGCCGGCGCGTTGTCCTCGACGACCTCGGCGACGCGAACGCCGGCGGCGCCGCCAGCCGCGTCCGTCAGCTGGGTCTGAAAAACCACCTGGCGCGCCTTGTAAGGCTGGCCATCGGGTCCCGCGACCGATTCGGCATTCGCCAGATTGCTGGCAACGACGTTCAGTCGCTGGCTCTGCGCGGCGAGCGCACTGCCAGCGACGTTGAAGACTTTGAACAGCGACATGTCGAGACTCCTTACTGACCCTGCCCGCCGCTGATCGCCGTCATCAGCGTTCGGATCTGGCCGTTCAAAAAGCGCAGGCTGGCTTCGTAACGCAGCGTGTTATCGGCGAAACTGGCGCGCTCGACGTCCATTTCCACCGTATTGCCGTCCAGGCTCGACTGCATCGGCACGCGATACAGCAGCGTCGGAGACGTCGCCGCTGCGCTCGCTTTCATATGCGCTGTGCTGGTAAGGGCCGCCCCATGCTGTGCGAGGCCGGTTGCCTGCGCCAGCGCCTGCTTGAAATCAAAGTCGCGCGCTTTGTAATTGGGCGTATCGGCATTGGCCAGATTGCCGGCCAGCGTTCGACCGCGCTCAGCGCGCAATTGCAGCGCGGTGGCGTGGAAGTCGAAACCTTGGATCAGCTTGTCGAGCATCGGTCAAACGGACCCGCGCGGGCCGCCCCTAAAGCTTTGTCGTTGGCTGCCGATTATTCGGATGCGGGGCAACGCCGATCGGCCGATAAGCCCGGCTTGTGCGCGACATCTCGTTTCTTTGGCGGGAGATTGCAGCGCGCAAACTGCTGTCCGATGAGCCGCTTTTCAACCCTGTTGCTACTGGTCGCCTGCTTGGTTGTTCAGGCGCCGCGTGCGCAGCCGCCAAACGAAACTGTGGAGCGCTTTGTCGCCAGCGAAGCGGCCGCAGTTGTGCCGATGGCGGCCGGCGCGCGGATTGAGGTTGAAATCGGCCGACTGGATCCGCGACTCCAACTGGCCGCTTGCAACGACATCGAGCCGTTCATCCCGTCGGGCACGCGACTCTGGGGTCGTGCCCATGTCGGACTTCGTTGTGCGGACAAGGGCACAAGCGCGGCGCGCTGGCAGGTTTTCCTTCCGGTAACGGTGCGCGTCTTTGGCCCGGCGCTGGTTGCGACGCGACCAATTGCGGCCGGCCAGACTCTTGCTGACGGCGATCTGGCCACCGCGGAGGTCGAGTGGACACGGGAACCACAGGGCGTGCTGACCGACCTGTCACAGCTTGACGGTCGCGTTTCGTCCCGTCCGATCGGCATTGGTCAGCCGATACCGCTTTCCGCGCTCCGTGCGCCGCAGGTCGTCGCCGCTGGCGACCAGGTCCGGATCGTCGGTCGCGGCCCTGGCTTTTCGGTCACCGCCCAGGCAGTCGCGCTGGCGGCCGCACAGGACGGCCAAAGCGTGCGGGTCCGCCTCGATTCGGGTCGGATTCTGACCGGGATCGCGCGTGCCGGGCGCTCGGTCGACGTGACGTTCTGAGCTGCCGCGTGAGCAGGCGCTCACCGACCGAACGGATTGCCGAACCCGCGGAATGGTGGGGCTTTGCCGAGCTTTTCAGCCCGATGCGAAGATAGACGCCCGCCTAAAGTTTGTCGGCAACTGGCCGATGCTCTGGTCGAGATGATGGCTCTGACGCCAGGAGGCACGATGAAGGTCAATTCCACCACCGAGCTGCTGCGCACCGATCGCGTGGCCGCAACGCCCGATGCGCGGACGGCCGCCACCCAGAATAATCAGCAGGTGGCGGAAGCCGAGCGTGTACAGCTTTCCAACCTCGCCTCGCGGCTTACGCAACTCGAGGCGCAGTTCGGCACGTCTGATTTCGATGCGAAGAAGGTCGAGGAAGTCCGCAGCGCGATCGCCGAAGGGCGCTTCAAGGTCAATACCGAGGCGGTAGCTGACAAATTACTGAACTCGGTCGCCGAGTTGCTCGGACGCAAGTAGACGGCAGCCGAGATGGAGCCCAACGACCTGCTCAAGCAACTGGTCTCGTCATTGCACGAGGAAAGTGACGCGCTGGTCGCCGGAGATACGGCGCGGCTGACGGCAATCGCGCAGCGCAAAAGTGCGGTGCTAAGCAGACTGGCGCCCCAGCTCCGGCAGGTTGGACATGGCGACAGCCCGCTGGACCGCGCGCAGCTACGCCTGGCCCATCGGATGAACAGCCTTAATGGAGAACTGCTGTCGGCACGCATGGTCACCAATGGCGCAAGACTGGACGCGCTGGTGCTGGCCGCGAAAGGCCAGACGCTTTACGAGGCTGACGGCAGCGTTTCGACGGCCGACCGCCCGGCTTTGGCGCGCGCCGCTGCCTGAAACGACGTGCAACCGTAACGAAAAGGGCGCCGCGGCGCCCTGTTCCGTTGGTTGGTTGG
>JBFGOX010000088.1:0-8545 GCA_041565015.1 Burkholderiaceae bacterium | reverse complement strand
GCGGCAACGACGACTCGGCGCTGTCGCTGATGCTTCTGGGTGGCCAGGGCGTGATCTCGGTCACCGCAAATGTCGCACCGCGCCTGATGAGCGAACTGTGCAAGGCGGCGCTGGCCGGCGACCTGTCCGGCGCGCGCGCGCTGAACAACCGCCTGCTGCCGCTGCATATGAAGCTGTTCGTCGAGCCAAATCCGGTTCCGGTCAAATGGGCGCTGGCCAGGATGGGTCGCATCGACGGCGGCATCCGCCTGCCGCTGGTGCCGCTCGCGGAAACGAACCAGCCCGTCGTCGAGGCTGCGCTACGCGAAATCGGCCTGCTTTAGTCAGCGAGGGAGAGATCACGATGGGGTATCTGGGGCGCCTGGGCGCCGCGACAGTGTTTGCAGCCTGTGCCGTGCTGGCCGGCTGCAGCACGGTGGGCCTGACGACCGACAAGATCGACTACGGACGCGCAGTGCCGCCGAAGGCGCTCGATGTTCCGCCCGACCTGTCGCAACTCGCGCGCGACGATCGGTACGCGGTGCCCGAGCGCGGCGTGGCCACGGCCAGCGGCGCAACCGCGAGCCGCACGCCGTTGCGCGCCGGTACCGTGCAGGCGGTCGCGCCAGCGTCGGTCAAGGCACGAATCGAACGCGCCGGCGACCAGCGCTGGCTGGTCGTCGACGTGCCGCCGGAGGAGGCTTTTGCCGTGGTCCGTGACTATCTGCCGACCATCGGCCTGGCGATCGAACGCGAGGATGCGAAGCTCGGCATCGTCGAAACCGCGTGGGCCGAGAACCGAGCCAAGCTGCCGCAGGACATCATCCGGCGCACGCTCGGCCGGGTGCTGGACACCGTTTATTCGACCGGCGAGCAGGACAAGTACCGCGTGCGCATCGAGCGCACCGCAGCCAACACCTCGGAGATCTTCGTCAGCCATCGCGGCATGATCGAGGTCTACACGTCGAGCGCGCAGGACCGGACGATGTGGCAGCCGCGCCCGTCCGACCCCGAAATGGAGGCCGAGTTGCTGCAGCGGCTGGCGCATCGGTTTGCGCCGCCGGCCGACCCGCAGGCGGTGCGGACCGCAGCGGCGCCCGGCGCGGCGGCGACAGCGCCGCAGGCGGCCATTGCGCGCCTGGTGCCGGCCGACGCCGCGAAGCCGGCGAGCGTCAGGATCGACGAGTCGTTCGACCGGGCCTGGCGGCGTGTCGGCCTGGCGCTCGATCGCGGCGGCTTCACGGTCGAGGATCGCGATCGCTCGCGTGGCGTGTACTTCGTCCGCTATCTGGATCCGGAGGTCGAACAGAAGCAGCGTGATCGCCAGGGCTTCTTCTCGCGCCTGTTCGGCCGCGAGGTCAAGGTCGACACGCAGCAGTTCCGTGTCAGGGTGGCAGCCGATGGCGATCGCGCCGAGGTGACGGTGCAGGACCGCGACGGCCGGCCGGATGCCAGCGCGACCGCGGGCAAGATCCTGGCGCAGATCAACGAGCAATTGCGCTAGCGCGCAAGACGGAGTTCACGGCCGGTGCTGCGCTTTGCCTGCCTTGGTTCGGGCAGCGAAGGCAATGCGCTGGTCGTCGAGGCTTGCGACGGCGGCCAGCCCACCCGCGTGCTGCTCGACAACGGCTTCAACGGCCGCCAGCTGCGTCTGCGCCTTGCCCGTGCCGGTCTCGCCATCGACGATCTCGACGCGGTCGTGCTGACGCACGAGCACAGCGACCACGTCGGCGGGATAGAAGGGTTGCTGCGGCGCGTCTCGATACCTGTGTACTGCTCGGCGGGAACCGCCTCCGCCGCCGGCATCGCGTCGGCCTGCTGCGTGGTGGCCGGCGAGATTTTTTCCGTCGGCGCGCTGCAGCTCATGCCCTTTGCGGTGGCGCACGACGCGGAAGAGCCGTTGCAGTTCGTCTTCAGCGATGGCGCGCGCCGGCTGGGGGTGCTGACCGATATTGGGGCCCCCGAAACGCAGGTCCTGGTGGCGCTCGGCGGCGTCGACGCGCTGGTGCTCGAATGCAACCACGATGTCGATCTGCTGCGAGCTTCGGGTTATCCGGCGTTCCTGAAAGCGCGCATTCTCGGTGACCGGGGGCATCTGTCCAACGCACAGGCTGCGGGACTGCTGGCTCAACTCGATCGGCGTCGGTTGCGTTGTTTGGCGGCGGCGCATTTAAGCCGGCGCAACAATCGTGCGGAACTGGCGCAGGCGGCGCTCGCCGCCGTTCTGGGGGCGAGCATCGACGAAGTGCTGGTGGCCGACCAGGACGCCGGGCTTAGCTGGCAGAGTTGCTGACGGTCAGGCCACGCGGTCGGGACAACGAAAAAGGGCTGGCAAGGCCAGCCCTTTTTCAGCAACAAAGCGAGGGCGTATCAGCAGCCGCCCTTGGGCTTCTTGGTGGCGGTCGCTTCCTTGGCCTTGTCGACGGCCTGCGTAGCCATCTCCTTTGCCTTGTCCGCGGTCTCGGCTGCCGCCTGCTTGGTCGCTTCCACGGCCTGGCCCGCAGCCTCCTTGGCCTTGTCGACGGCCTGGCCGGCTGCATCCTTGGCCGACTCGGCGGCCTGTTTGGTCGCGTCCGCCGCCTGGCTCGCAGCCTCCTTGGTCGCTTCGGTCGCTTCCTTGGCCACGTCCTTTGCGGCTTCAACGGCCTGCTGCACCGGGGCGGGCGCCGCAGCGGGTGCGGCCGGAGGCGCTTCCTCTTTCTTGCCGCAGGCGGCGAGGGCGACGACGACGACGGAAGCAGCAATGAGCGGTTTAATCATCAGGATTCCTTTTGGGTCAATGGGATTGGATTTCTCGTGTCGGCTGGGCCCCCGAAGATGCGGGGGCGTGGCGACACACGGAAATTCTCGGCCGCATGGTGCAACACCGAAAACTTACGTGATTATACATGCTGCACTGCAAAAGCGCGGTCTATCCGCGCCGCGGCCTGGTGACTACAGTCCGAGCGGCTTGGCTGGCTGGTTGTGCGAGGCGTGCTCCCAGCGGCGGTCGAATTCGGCGATCAGGGGCTGGGCGAAGGGGCTGTTGTGGCACCAGAGCTCGCCGAGGATGCCGATGGTCGGTTGCAGGCGCAGGGCATCGAGGTCATCGCCGATCGCGACCACGTCCTGGCCGACCGGATCCTGTGGGTCGGCGCGCCGGATCAGCAGCGAATGCGAAAAGTCGCGCTGCAGGTTGCGCAGGCGCGGCGCGCGGGTATCGAGCCAAGTGGTGTCGTCGACCAGCAGGCGGACGCGGTTTTCCGGATGCGCCAGCAGCAGTTCCCGCAGCGCTGCCACCGGCTGCACGCTGTCCAGCGAGAGCACCGACAGATCCGAGGCTGCGCAGCGCAGCACATGACGGGCGCGGCCGACCAATCGCAGCACGGCCGCGTCGAGCTCGACTCGGGAGTCGAACTTGACGCGTTGCGGCGGATCGGGGCTGGGATTCGGCATCGCAGTCAACGACGCGCTGCGTCGGTTCGACCGCGCAGCCAGCCGGCAACATACCACTGGTGCAGCAGGGCAAGAAGGGCCGGACTCGCGCCGCGCAGCGCGTTGCTCTGCAGCCGCCGCGCATCGGCCAGTTCAATCAGGCGCCGGTCGAACTGTGCCGGCGCAAGGAGCTCGCCGTTAATCGCGAAGCGTCGCCCGGCATACAGACAGCGGCTGCGAGCGTCCGCGTGCAGCGCCAATCGACCGTCTGCTGCCTTGCCAGCGAAGGCAGCGAACGACAGCGGTCGGCGTGGCCGGTCGAACAGCACCTGCGGCTTCGGCTCGGTCAGATTCGCCAGCAACGTGTCGACCGCATCGCTGCGACGTGGCCGCAGTTCAGACAGGTGGGTCCACGCCTGCTCGATCAATGTCGCCGGCATTCGTCCGGGATGTCGCGTCGGCAGCGCCGCCGCGTCCGTGTAACGGCCGCGCAGCCGCGTGCGGGCGGCAAGCTGCAGAAACCAGGGTTCGACCAGTTCCTGCCAGAGCGGTGCGCGAAAGCCGATCGACAGCGTGATGCCTTCGCCGACGGCGACGCCCTCGTGGGCGACGCCGGGCGGCAGATACAGCAGGTCGCCGGGCTCGAGCACCCATTCGTCGGTGGGCCGGAAATCGGCAAGGATCTTCAGCGGCAGGTCCGGTACGAAATCCTGGTCGCGCTGCCGGCTGATGCGCCAGCGCCGCCGGCCCTGTGCCTGCAACAGGAATACGTCGTAGGAATCGACATGGGCGCCGACGCCGCCGCCGTCGGTGGCAAAGCTCGCCATCAGATCGTCGAGGCGCGCGTCGGCAATAAAGCGGAAGCGCTGCAGCAACTCGTGCGCCGCCGGCAGATGCAGGTCGAGTCCCTGCACCAGCAATGTCCAGTTGCGCCGACGCACCGACGGCAGTGCCGAGGCAGCGAAGGGGCCCTGCGCCAGCCGCCAGCGCGCGCCGAAGGACGTGATCAGCCGGGACTCGACGTCGTCGCGCGCCGCCAGCACCGACAGCTGTTCGCGTGTCACGGGCGAGCGGAATGCGGGCAGCGCCTGCCGGATCAGCAGCGGGCGCCGCTGCCAGGCGCTGCGCATGAATGCCGCGGTGCTGTATCGGCCGAGTCGCGTCAGTGCCGGCGTCATAATCGGGCACGAGCATAGCGAGAACGGATCGCCGATGAAGATCGAAGACGGCTGCCTGGTCAGTCTCGACGTGTCGATGTTCGACGCGCAGGGCAACCTGCTTGAAAAGACCGACGCACCGCTCGTGTACCTGCACGGCGCGAAGGACGTTTTCCCGCGCATCGAGGCGGCTTTGACCGGACAGGAAACCGGCTATCGCACGTCGGTGCTGCTCGAACCCGAGGACGCCTTCGGGGAAGCCGACGCGTCACTGGTCCATCTGGTCGAGTGCGACAAGCTCGGCGCCGACGTCGACGTCGGCATGCGCTACGAAGGGCTGCCGGGCCGGCCCGACGGCCGCCTGTACACGGTGACCGACGTCGCCGAAGGCATGGCCGTGCTCGACGGCAATCATCCGCTGGCCGGCTGGGCGCTGCGTTTCGACCTGTACGTGCGCGGGGTCGAGCGCGCGAGCGACGAGGAACTGGCCGGTGCAGCGCGGCCGCAGCCGCCTGAATTCCTGCGCGTGCTCGCCCCGCACGACCTGCACCGCGATCGCGACGACCAAGAACACTGAGGCGCCGGCTAGCGCGCCGCCAGCGCCTTCAGTTCGTACAGCAGCGCCAGCGCCTCGCGCGGCGACAGCGCATCGGCGTCAATTGTCGCCAGCCGCTGCCGCAGTCCGTCTGCCACGTTGTCCGCCGCCGTTTCCTCGGCGGGGTCGAGCGCGCCGTCGCCGGTGGCGAACAAGTCCAGCTGCGGTTGCGCGCCGGCGGCGCGCTGCTCGAGTTGCGTGAGCAGCGCCCGTGCCCGCCGCACGACCTCGGGCGCGACACCGGCCAGCTGCGCCACTGCCAGGCCGTAGCTCTGGCTGGCCGGTCCTTCGCGCACTTCGTGCAGGAATACGACCCTGCCTCGCGCCTGCGCGGCGGCGACGTGCACATTCGCCACTTCGGACAGCAGCTGCGCAAGCTGCGTCAGCTCGAAATAGTGGGTGGCGAACAGCGTGAAGCATCGGTTGGTCTCGACCAGTGCGCGGGCGATCGCTGCGGCCAGCGCCATGCCGTCGAAGGTCGACGTGCCGCGGCCGATCTCGTCCATCAGCACCAGGCTCGACGCCGTGGCCCGGTTCAGGATGGCTGCCGCCTCGGTCATTTCGACCATGAAGGTCGAGGCGCCGCGCGCCAGGTCGTCGGCGGCGCCGATGCGGGTGAGGATGCGGTCGATCGGGCCCAGGCGGGCGGTATCGGCCGGCACGAAGCTGCCGCAGTAGGCGAGCAGGGCGATCAGCGCGATCGAACGCATGTAGGTCGACTTGCCGCCCATGTTCGGGCCGGTGATCACCAGCAGGCGCCGCCCGATGCCGAGCGTGCAGTCGTTGGCGACGAAGTGTTCGAGCTGGCCTTCGACGACCGGGTGGCGTGCCGCGCGGATGTCGATGCCGGTCGCGTCGCTGAACTCGGGCGCGACCCAGCGCGCGCGCTGCGCATGCCGCGCCAGCGCCGCAAGCGCATCGACGCTGGCCACCGCGTCGGCGCAGGAGAGCACCGCAGCGACATGCGGCTGCAGCCGCGCGAGCAGCGCCTCGTATAGCGCGCGCTCGCGCGCGCGGGCGCGCTCCTGGCTGGACAGCGCGCGGTCCTCGAACGACTTCAGCTCCGGCGTGATGTAGCGCTCGGCGTTCTTCAGCGTCTGCCGCCGCCGATAGTCATCGGGCACTTTCGCGCTCTGGCCATGGGTGACTTCGATGTAGAAGCCGTGCACGCGGTTGTACTCGACGCGCAGATTGGCAATGCCGGTGCGGTTGCGTTCGCGCGCCTCGAGGTCGAGCAGGAACTGGCCGACGTTGTCGCGCAGCGAACGCAGTTCGTCCAGCTCGGGGTCGAAGCCGCTTGCGATCACGTCGCCGTCGCGAAGCTGCGCGGCCGGCTCCGGCAGCAAAGCGCGCGCCAGCTCGTCGGCGATTGCGGCCGGCAGCACGACGCCTTCGCGCCAGGCCTCTGCATCGGGCGTCTCGACCGACTGCAGCAGCGTTGCGACGGCCATGAGCTGCGGCCCCGCGTCGCGCAGCGCGGCGAGTTCACGCGGCCGCGCGCTGCCCAGTGCGATGCGCGCGGCGATGCGGTCCAGATCGGGCACCTGGTGCAGCGGCGCCTGCACGCGCTGGGCGAGGTCCTGCTCGATCAACGCGGCGATGAACGCGTGTCTTGCGCGGGCGACGGTGGCGTCGCGAAGCGGGTGATGCAGCCAATGGCGCAGGCGGCGGCTGCCCATGCCGGTCGCGCTGTGATCGAGCAGGCGGAACAGCGTCGGCCCGTCGTCGCCGCGCAGCGACTCGGTCAGTTCGAGGTTGCGCCGGGTTACCGCGTCGAGGGCGACAAACTCGCTCTCGCGTTCGACGCGAATCGTCGTCACGTGCGCCAGCGGCACCTGTTGCGTGTCCTGCGCGTAGGTCAGCAAGGCACTCGTCGCGGCCAGCATCAGCGGCTCATCGTCAAGACCGAAGGCGGCCAACGTCGCCACGCCGAGTCGCTCGCGCAGCAGTTGCACGCCGCGCGCGGCATCGAAGTGCCACGGCGGCACGCGCTGCACCTTCGCGCTCGTTTCCGGTTCACCCATTGCGGCGCCGTCGGGCAGTAGCAGTTCCGACGGGCCGATGCGCGCCAGTTCGGAGGCCAACTGGTCGCGCCGTGTGGGCGTGACGCGCAGATCGCCACTGGCCAGGACAATCCAGGCAATGGCGATCCCGTCCTTGCCGTCGCTCGCCAGCGCAGCCAGCGCGGCGTCGCGCTTGCCGTCGAGCAGCGACAGGTCGGTCAACGTGCCGGGCGTGACGACCCGCACGACCTTGCGCTCGACCGGTCCCTTGCTGGTGGCGGGATCGCCGATCTGTTCGCAGATCGCCACCGACTCGCCGAGCTTGACCAGCCGCGCCAGGTACTGTTCGACGGAGACCACCGGCACGCCGGCCATCGGAATCGGTGCGCCGGCCGAGGCGCCGCGCTGCGTCAGCGTGATGTTGATCAGTCGCGCTGCGCGTCGCGCATCGTCGTAGAAGAGTTCATAGAAGTCGCCCATCCGGTAAAAGAGCAGCACCTGCGGGTACTGCGCCTTGATGCGCAGGTACTGCTGCATCATCGGCGTGTGGACGGCGGGACCCGCGTCGTTCATCGCCGGGGCCCGATGGGCAGCCATTCGAAGGCGAGTTGCTTGGCTGGTCTCGATGACGCGCCTCAGGCGCCGGCACGCTCGAAGTGGCGGTGCACGTCCTGTACCAGCGCCAGCAGCTGCTCGTGCACCTTGGGCGCGCCGCTTACGACGTTGCCGGTGCCGAGGAAATTCTCCTCGCCGTCGAAATCCGAGACGATGCCGCCAGCTTCGACGATCAGCAGTCCGCCGGCGGCCATGTCCCAGGGCGACAGTCCGAACTCCCAGAAGCCGTCCAGCCGCCCGGCGGCGACGTAGGCCAGGTCGAGCGCCGCCGCGCCGGCCCGGCGGATGCCGGCGGTTTCTTCCGTGATGCGCTTGAACATTCGCACGTACTCGTCGAGATGATCGAGCTGCCGGAACGGAAAGCCGGTGCCGATCAGCGCCTCGCGCAGTTTCGTCCGCCGCGACACGCGGATGCGCCGATCGTTCAGAAAGGCGCCGCGGCCGCGGCTGGCGGTGAACAGTTCGTTGCGCGTGGGGTCGTAGACGACCGCCTGCGTGATCTGCCCGCGATGCTGCAGGCCGATCGAAACCGCGTACTGGGGAAAGCCGTGGATGAAATTGGTCGTGCCGTCGAGCGGATCGATGATCCAGACGTACTCGGCCTGCGGTTCGCCATGGCTGGTGCCGCTTTCCTCGGCGAGAAAGCCGTGCTGCGGATAGGCGGTGGACAGCGTGTCGATGATCGCGGCTTCCGCGGCGCGGTCGACTTCGGTGACGAAGTCGCGCTGGCCCTTGGTCGAGACACGGATCAGGTCGAGGTCGAGGCTGGAGCGATTGATGAT